>JABWBL010000028.1 GCA_013360535.1 Planctomycetaceae bacterium | reverse complement strand
TCCGGCGCCCGCCGGCCTCACGTTCCTCGCCGGCCTGCCGCCCGGGGAGCTCGCGCTTGAGGCCTTCGGCTTCGGAGAGACGGCCGTGCAGGCGCGCGTGACGATCGCCGACTCCGGCGCGCACGCGGAGCTGGTGTTGACCGTGCCCGCCGCGCGCGAGTGACGCTCACCAGGTGTCGGCCGCGATCAGGCGCTCGATCGCCTTCGCCTCGCCGTCCTTCGGCCAGCACTCGAGCCCGACGTAGCCCTTGTAGCCGAGCTCGCTCACCGCGCGCAGCACGCGCGGCCAGTGAATCTCGCCCGTGCCCGGTTCCTTGCGGCCCGGCGTGTCGGCGACCTGCACGTACCCGAGCTGATCGAGGCCGTCCTTGAGGCGCCCACACAGGTCGCCCTCGGCGAGCTGCATGTGGTAGAGGTCCCAGTTGATCTTGACGTGCGTCGAGTTGACCTCGCGGCAGATGCGCACGGCGGCCTCAGAGCCGTACAGGCAGTGGCCGGGGTGGTCGACGCGCCCGTTCATCGGCTCGAGAATCAGCATGACGTCGTGCTCTTCCGCGATCGGCGCGAGCAGCTTGAGCCCCGTCGTGACGTGCGCGTGCATCTGCTCCGTCGTCATGCCCTTCTGGTTGTTGCCCGCGACGATGGTCATCATCGGCGCGCCGATGCGCTTCGCGGCCTTGCAGGCCTCGCGCACCTCCTCGACGGCCTTCGCGTGGTTGTCGGGATTGCAGAGCCCGGGCTCGAAACCCCAAGCCGTGAACTGCGCGAACTTCACGCCCTTTTCCTTCGCAAGCCTCTCCAGCGCCGCGAGGTCCTTGTTGCGCCACGGCCAGAACTCGACTCCGTCGAAGCCGTGCGCGAGCGCCTGCTCGACGCGCTTCTCGAACGGGAGGCCGCTCCACCAGATCTCGCCGTTGACGGCGAAGCGCGTCTTCAGCTTGCGCACGCGTTCGGCGAGCGAAGCGGTCGCGTCGGTGTCCTGCGGGCTCGCGCGCAGCCGCGGAGCGGCGCACAACGCGGCGGAGGCGGCGAGCAGCGAGCGGCGATCGAGCGAAATCATCGGAAAAACTCCGGCTCAGAGGTTGGCGAGGTATTCGATCAGGTCGCGCATCTCGCGACGGGAGAGGGACTTCGAGACGTCCTGCGGCATCGCCGACAGGTCGGGACGGCGGCTCTCGACGTCGCTGGCGGCGACCTCGACGAGCTCGTCCTTGGGCGTGCGCACGACGATCGTCTCGCGATCCTCGCGCACGACGATGCCGGCGACGTTGGTGCCGCTCTCGAGGAACAGGATCGTGCCCTGATACCCGTCGGCGATGCGGCGGTTGGGATCACAGATCGACGCGAGCAGGTCCGCGCGCGACAGGCGCTTGCCGACGCCGACGAGGTCGGGCCCGACCTGTCCCCCTTCGCCCCATTCGATCTTGTGGCAGCGCAGGCACTCGGTTTCGGCCTTGCCGCGCAGGATTTCCTTGCCGCGCGCCTTGTCGCCGCCGTACAGCGAGTCGGCGAACAGCGCGAGCGCCGTGTCGATCTCACGCAGCGCACGCAGCGAAGCGAGCGAGGTCACGACGGCCGCGTCTTGACGCGCTTCGGCGAGTTCGACGAGGTCGAGCGCGACCTCGCGCGGCACGAGGCCGGCCGCGTGGCGGCGCAGCTCGCTCGCGACGAGCGTGTCGACACGCGTGTCGGCGAGATCGGCGAACAACGAGTAGGCGACGCGCCGTTCGTCGACCGAGCCGTGCAGCGCGGCCTCTTCGAGCAGCGGGAAAGCCTTGGCGGGCTCGACACCGGCGATGGCGCGCAGCGCGGCGGCGCGTACGGCGCTCTCGGGATCCTTCACGAGCTTCGCGAGCGCGGGCTCGAGCTCCGCCGACGCCACCTTCTTCGCCGCACGCACCGCAGCGGCGCGCACGTTCTTGTCGGCAGCACTGTCGTTCGCGAGCTGGAGCAGCGTCTCGCCGACCGAACGGCAGTCGCTCGTCTCCACGAGCTCGATCCACGCGTCCACGACACGCACCGGCGCCTTGGCGATGTCCTTGTCGGCCAGTTGTTTCGCGAGCGCCGCAAGTCTGGCGCCGTCGCGCGCACCGAGCGGCCACCACTCGCCGGTCACGGCGTCGCGACCTTGCGGCGTGGTCCACTTCGAGAGCAACTCGAGGGCTTCCCAGCGGTGCAGTTCGTCCGCATCCTCGCGAGTCGCGAACTTCGCGAGCCACTCGGCATTCTCCGACTGTCCGAGCCGGAAGTTCGCGTTCAGCACGCGCCGCACGAGCGCCGTGCCCGCGAGATCCTCGCGCCCCACGAGCCTCGCGAGCGCCGGCATCGCCTCGGTGATCTGCTCGTCGTAGATCCCGCGCGCCGCTTCGGTCACCACGCGCGGGTCCGCGTCCCCGAGAAACTGCGAGACGCTTTCCCGCTTCTGGCGACGCAGCGCCACGACGGCGCCGACGCGCACGTTCGTGGACTCATGCTGGGCGAGGTTCAGAATCTGCTCCTCGGTCGCGCAGCTCGCCAGCGCGTGGATCGCCGTCGACCGCAGCGCGAGATCGCTCTCGCCTGCGCGCTCCAGAATGGCCGCCATCGGCAGGGCGGTTCCCGGGCCGAAGCGAGCCCCCGCGCGGACGCAGGCGACCAGCGCATGCCGCTGCACAGCGGGATGTTCATCCGCCAGCCTCGCCACGATGGCTTCGAGCGACTTCCACCCCTCGTGGGCACCCAGCGCGCGCACGGCTTGGGCGCGCAGCAGCGGGTCCTCACTCAGGTCTTCGCTCAGGCGCGTGAGCGCGAGACGACCGGGCTCCTCGAAGCCGGCTTGCGCGAGCCCCCACACGGCGTGAACGCGCGCGAACGGCGTCGCCGTCGGATCCTCGACGAGCCGGGCGAGCACCTGCTTCTTGCCGCGCGCGACCAGTTCGAACTGCGCGAGAAAGCGCACGCGCGAGTCGCTGCTCACGAGCCAGCTGCGCACCTCGCCGTCGGTCATCTTCGACCAATCGGCCGCGAGCAGCCTCGCGGTGGTCGCCGCTTCGGCGTGCGCGACGTTCGGCTCGAGCCGGTACAAACGCCCCTTGCCGGTCTTGTTCCAACCTTCGACCCAGTCCGAGAGCCACAGCGCGCCGTCGGGCCCGAAGTCGCAGTCAGTGACGAGCGTGCCCCACAGGAACTTCTCGAACTTGTCGAGCTCGAAGCCCGCGCCTTTGGGCTTCACCGTGAACGTGTGGATGCCGGAGTAGCTCGCGTCGCCGCGGAAATCGCAGATGAAGAACGTGTTCGCGTGCGCACCACCGAGAGCCGTGCCTGGGTTGTACGTGAGGCCACTCGGCCCGTCGCAGATGTTCGCGAGCGGCGGCACGATGTACGCGGCTTGCCCATCGAAGTGCGGCTTCCACAGGCCCTCGTCGTTCCACGGGCCGCGCAGGTTGGGCTCGGTGATCCACTGGTAAGCCTGCCGCCAGCCGGCGTCCATGCCTTCGACGACGTGCACGAGCCGCGCCTTGTCGCCGCCGTCGGAGTTGTTGTCGACGGTCCACAGCTCGCCGTACTCGTCGAACACGAGCTCCTGCGGATTGCGCAGGCCCGTCGCGAAGATCTCGAGCTTCGAGCCGTCGAGGTTGCAGCGCAGCACCGCTCCGTTGAACTCGTTGCGCAGCCGCGAGCCATCGGGCTGCGGCACGTTGAGCCCACGATCGCCGCACGAGAAGTACAGCTTCCCATCGGGCCCGATCCGCAACCCGTGCAGGTCGTGGCCGATGAGCGCAAAACGCACGCCGTAACCCGAGCTCAGGATGCGCTTGGCTTCCGCGATGTGGTCGCCATCGGCGTCGGAAAGCTCCCACAGGCTCGGCATGCAGGCCGCGTAGACCTTGCCCTTGTGCTCGAGCACGCCCGCGATGATCCCGTCCGCCGTGGTGCCGAAATTGTCGGCAAAAACCGTGCTCGCGTCCGCGACGCCGTCGCCGTCGGTGTCACCGACCCACTTCACGCGCTCGCGATCCTTCGTGTAGGCGCTCTCGAATTTTTCGCCGAGGTGTTTCGCGAGGTACGCGACCCGATCCTCGACCGTGCGGCAGGCGAGGTCGTCGTCGAGCCAGTCCATGTGGTCGCGGATGTCGTCGACGCCGCTCTTGATGCGGTACGTCTCGGCGACGTAGACCTCGCCCTTGTTCGACACGTACATCGCGACCGGGTTCGCGAGCAACGGCTCCGCGGCCCACAGCTTCACCTGGAAGCCGTCCGGCGCCTTCATGCGCGCGATCGCGTCCGCCGCCTCGCCGGAGGCCGGCGCGACGTACGGCTTGTACTCGCCGTGCTGCGCGGTCACGCCCGACGCGAGCAGTGCCGGCGCGAACAGATACACCGCGGCGAGCTGCGTGCGACTCACGCCGTCAGCTCGGCCTGGATCCGCTCGAGCAGCGCCTTCGTCAGGCGAATTCCCTCGGCCTCCTCGTGCTTCGAACCCTCGTATTCGATGCCGACGAAGCCGTCGTACCCGGCCGCCTTCACGATGCGCATCATCCGGTGGTAGTCGGTGTGCACCTCTTCGCCGCGCGCGTCGAACTCGTGGCTCTTCGCGCTGACCGCCTTGGCGAACGGCATCAGCTCCTCGACACCCTTGTAGCGGTCGTAGCTCTCGCCGTTGCCGATGTTGAAGTTGCCGAAGTCCGGCAGCGTGCCGACGCGCGGATGGTTGGCGATCCTCATCACGCCCGCGAGCCAGTCGCCCTTCGACGAGCTACCGCCGTGGTTCTCGACGATCACGTTGAGGCCGGTCGTGTCGGCGTGGCGCGCGAGCTGCACGAGCGAATCCGCCGCGCGCTTCTGCTTCTCCACCTCGTCACCGCCGCCGCCCGCGTTGACGCGGATCGAGTGGCAGCCCAGATACGCGGCGCAATCGAGCCAGCGGTGGTGGTTTTGAACCGCCTTCTGGCGCTCGGTCGCGTTCTCGTGCGCGAGCTCGCCCTCGCCGTCGACCATGATCAGGAGGCTGCGCACGCCTTCGCCGTCGCAGCGCGTGAGCAGCTCGTCGAGGTACGCCTTGTCGCGCGCCTTGTCCTTGAAGAACGAGTTGACGTACTCGATGCCCTCGATGCCGAACTCGCGCGCGACGCGCGGGAAGTCGAGGTTGGTCATCGCGCCCGACCCGAGCGTGCGGTGCAGCGACCATTCCGCCAGCGAGATCCGGTACGGCAGCCCGCGCTTGGTCGGCAGCGACTGGCATCCGAGGGCGGCGAGTCCGGCGAGGCTGGCGGTCGAGACGAGGAAGTCGCGGCGGTTGGCGTGCATGGCGCTCCTTGGGGGGCTTGAGGGGCCCCTTGGATACCAGCCGCGGAGGAAACGTGAAAGCCCTTTGGCCGGCGCGATCAGCGCAGCTCGCTCAGGTTCTTCAGTTCCTCGAGCGACTGCTCGAGCAGCGTCTCGTGCAGGTGCTCCGCCACGTCGACGAGCGTGATGGCATAGAAGCGCGCGAGCGGTGTCGCCCCCAGGTCGACCGATTCGCTCCACGTCACGCGGCAGCCCTGCTCCGTCGGTTCGAGGCGGATCGTGCCGGGCACGCGGAAGTCCTCGTCGAAGCCGCCGATTTCCAAGTTGTTCGATTGACTCACGCTGTCACCGCCGTCGGACATCGACAGCCGCAGGCTCCCGTAGTGCCAGCTCGTGTACTCGAGGCCCTGCGAACTCGCCGCGTCGATCTCGAGCTTGCCGAGCGTCAGCGGAGTGTCCGTACCGCTGCCCAGTTCCTTCCAGAGCACCGTCGCGCCGGCCCCACGCTCCGCTCCGCCGAACTCGCATTCCACGTACTCGGATCCGTCGCGTTCGAATCGGCTCCATTCGCTCCAGCGCCGCAGGTCCTCGAGCAGCGGGAGCACCTCTTCCGGCGTCGCAGCGATCTCGATCGACGCTTCGGCAGTCCAGTTGGTCGGCTTGTTCTTCGCCCAGCGCCACACGAGCAGCAACACGATGCCCGCCAGCAGCGCGAGCACGACACAACCACCGCAACACCACTTCAGGAACTTCGCCATCCGCAACTCCTTCGGTTTCCGGCGCGCCACGTTAGCGGCGCGCGGACCGCAACAAACCCTCGGCGTAGTCGATCCCGTCCGGCGTCCGCGAGCCGTGCCACGACAGGTACTCGCCGTCGGCGATCACGAAACGCTCGCGCTGCAAGCCGGTCGCGGCGCTGAGCTCGTCGGCGTGCTCGGGCTTGAACGAAAACGGCTCGGTGCACAGGAAAACACGCTGCGGAGCGGCTTTCGCGAGCTCCTCGAGCGTGATCTCGGGGTAACGCTGCTCGCGCGCGCCAAACACGTTGCGCCCGCCAGCCAACGCGAGCAGCGCGTCGACGAACGTGTCGCGGTTGACGCTCATCCACGGCTTGCGCCAGATCAGGTACGCCCACGTGACCTCGGGCAGCCCACGCGCCGCGGTTCGCACGCGCTCGGCCCGCGCCTCGATGTCGCGCGCGATGCGTTCGGCCTCCGCGCCGCGCTCGAGCGCCGCACCGATCGACCGCACCATCTCCGCCGTGCCCGCGGTGTCCTTGGGAAACGTCGAATGCACGCGGATTCCCGCCGCTTCGAGCGCTTGCGCGTCCTCGATGCGGTTCTCCTCCTCGTTCATCAGCACCCAGTCCGGCGCGAGCTCGACGATGCGCGCCACACGCGGGTTCTTCGTGCCGCCAACCTTCTCGACCTTGCCGACGCGGTCCGCGGGATGCACGCACCACTCGGTGAGGCCGACGAGCTCGTCGCCGGCGCCGAGGTCGAACGCGAGCTCGGTCAAGCTCGGACAGAGCGAGACGATCCGCACGCGCTCACTCCTTCGCGCTGTCCATCTGCTCGATGAACTCGTTCGCTTCCTTGATGGACTTCTCCATGTCGAACACCAGCGCCGCGACCGAGTCCTCGATCGTGTCGAGCTCGCCCTTGAGCGACGCGATCGCCTGCGCGTTGAGGTTGTGCTTGAGGAACAGCACGTGGTCCTTGAAGGCCGCCAGCACCGGCTTCATCTTCGCCTCGGCCTTGCGCATCGCCGCCACGAGCTCCTCCGAGCGGTCGCGCGTGTCCGTGAGCAGCTTCTTCGAGCGCGAGCGGTAGTCGGCGTTCTGCATCTGCGCGATCTCCTCGTCCCACTCCTCGAACAGGTCGCCCGCGACCTTCTCGATCGAGTCGATGCGCTCCTTCACTTCCTTGGCCTTGTCCGCGCTCGCTTCGTACTTGTCGTTGAGCCGCTCGTAGGCCTTGCCCAGTTCCTTGCCCTGGAAGCCCGTCACCGCCTGGAACGCCTCGAGCGCCGACTTGAACTCCTCCTTGGCCTCGCTCTGCGCATCCCGCGCCTCCTCGACGCGGTCGACGAGGATGTCGCGCTTGTGCACGCCGAACTGCTCCATCGTCGAGTAGTACATCGAGCGGCACGAGCCGAGGAAGCTGGCGAGGACGACGAACGCGACGACGTGCAGGGTGCGCATGCGGTACTCCATGGGCCCGCAGGATAGGCAGCGCGCCGCGAGCTTGCGACTCCCGCCGCCGCACGCAGCCACCCGCGCTGGCGTCACGGCGCCGTCAGACTTGACTGAGTTGGTGCTTCAAGAGTTCGACATCGCTACGCCAAATGGCATTGGATGGAGCAAGTGCCACGAGCGCCTCCGAAATCTCGAGCGCGTTTCGGAACGACGCTCGCGCGTTCACCACATCGCCCTCGGCAAGCTGCGCATTGCCCAGCTTGCTGAGGCCGACACTCAAGTCCCGCTTCAGGCCGGCATTCGTCGAATCCAATGCCGCTAGCGTGTGCCTGATTTCCTTGGACTCCTCGTAAGAACGGCGGGCGCCAGCCAGATCGCCTTCGGCGAGCTGCAGGTCGCCCAGCGCGCTGATGCTCACGCTCAAATCTCGCTTCAGACCTGCGTTCGTCGGATCTGCGGCCGCCAGCTTGTGCCTGATTTCCTTGGACTCCTCGTAGGAGCGGCGCGCGCCAGCCAGGTCGCCTGCCTCAAGCAGCACGTAGCCCATCTTGCTGAGGCTCACGCTCAGGTCCCGCTTCAGGCCGGCGTTAGTGGGATCCGAGGCCGCGACCGTCTCGGCAAGCTCCTTGGATGCCTCGTAGGTGCGGCGCGCGCGAGCCAGGTCGCCCTCCAGGAGCTGCACATCTCCTAGCTTGCTGAGGCTCACGCTCAGGTCCCGCTTCACGCCGGCGTTAGTGGGATCCGAGACCGCCAGCGTTTCGTAAATCTCCTTTGACGCCTCGTAAGATCTGCGCGAGCCGGCCAGATCGCCCTCCGCAAGCTGCACGTCGCCGAGAGTGCTGAGGCTCACGCTCAGGTCCCGCTTAAGGCCGGCGTTCGTCGGATCTGAGGCCGCCAGCACAAGCCTGATTTCCTTGGACTCCTCGTAGGCGCGACGCGCGCCAGCCAGATCGCCCACCTCAAGCAGCACGTAGCCAAGCTTGCTGAGGCTTACGCTCAGGTCCCGCTTCAGGCCGGCGTTAATGGGATCCGAGGCCGCGAGCGTCTCGGCAAGCTCCGTGGACGCCTCGTAGGTGCGGCGCGCTCCAGCCAGATCGCCCTCCCAAAGCTGCACATTGCCGAGCCTGCTGAGGCTGACGCTCAGGTCCCGCTTCAGACCGGCGTTCTTCGGATCGGAGGCCGCGAGCTTGTGCCTGATCTCCTTCGACTCCTCGTATGAACGGCGCGCGCCAGCCAGATCCCCCCCCGCACGCTGCACATCGCCCAGCTTGTTGAGACTCACGCTCACGTCCCGTTGTAGCTCCGCGCTCGTTGGATCCAAGGCCGCGAGCCTGTGCCTGATCTCCTTGGACTCCTCGTAGGACCGACGCGCGCCAGGCAGATCGCCTTCCGCAAACTGCACGTCGCCTAGCTTGTCGAGGCTCAAGCTCAGGTCTTGCTTCAGAACGACTTTCGTCGGATTCAGAGCCACCAGCTTGTTCCTGATTCTCTCGGACTCCTCGAAGGAACGGTGCGCGCCAGCCAGATCGCCCTCCGCAAGCTGCACGTCACCTAAGTTGATGATGCTCACGCTCAGGTCCCGCCACTTGACGCCGTTCGTAGGATCCGATGCCGCGAGCGTCTCGGCGATCTGCCTGGATGCCTCGTAGGAGCCGCGCGCGCCAGCCAGGTCGCCCTCCTCAAGCCGCACGTTGCCGAGCAGGCTCCAAGCAGCCGCACGCTCCCGACTCCATCGATCACTTCGATTGGCTCTTGACACGGAATCCAAGGCGCTGGCCGATGCGCTCGCGCATCGTCGAGCGAGGCCGAGCATGCCGAGCGCTGTCGAGCGTTCCGACACGTCATACAGAAGCAACGCCAGCAGTGAATCGTCCTCACTCGAGATTGGTCGGCGCGCGAGGACAGCCAAGGCGTGCTCGGCAGCCGATCGAAGTCCATGCTCAGCGCCCACCGACAAGCTGGACGCTAGGACGTGCCGCGCCCAATCGGCCAGCCTTTCCAACGTCGGAGAGAGCTCCTCACTCTGCATCGGCGTGACGTGGTACTGCGCAAACTGGAAGGCCAGCACATGCGTGAACTCCCACGTTTCCGGCTGCTCACCTGCGAGTCGAAGCCAAGAATGGCGGACCAACTCCTTCAGCGCCGCCCGCGGACGCGACCCGTCGGTGTCGCCGAGAGCTGCCTTGGCGAAGTCGATCGAAAGCGGCGCAAGCGCAACGCAGCCGCAAGCGGCCAACAGGGTGCGCGCTTCGTCGCTGAGGCGTCGGAGGCTGCGAGCGAACAGCCACTCCAGCGTGTGCTTGGGGTCCTGAGCTTCCGTCAGCACCGGAAAGTGCTGCCGTTGGAGCTCGGCGGAGAACTCCGACGGGGATTCGTCGTGCTGCCCGAGTTGGTTGCCCGCGAGCGTGAGTGCGTAGGGGTGGCCACCGAGGCGCTCTGCTACAGCCTTGAGGAACTCCGGCGGAGCGTTGGGCGCAAGCAATTGAAGCAGTTCGACGGAAGCTTGGACCACTAGCGGCCGCTCGAGGTCCACGAGCCGTTCGCTCGTCGCTTGAGCGCGCGTGCGAGTGAGGATCAGGCGCTTGGAGTTCGACCCGAGCACAGCGAGAAGCGCACCGAGTCCATCGTGCAGTTCCTCGGCACCCTCGAGGACAACGAGCGCCTTCCTGGACCGGCAAGCTCGCTCCGCGGCGGCCCGAATCGAACCGCCTTGAGAGAGCAGCCCAGGCGCGAGAGTCTCCACAAGCACCGAGCAGACGGCGTCAACACTTCGGTGCAGCTTGTAGGCGTCGATAAAGAGCACGCCGTCGGGGAACTCGGTCGCGGCGAGCCCTTCTCGAGTGCGCCCGACGATGCTCACGACGGCATCTGCCGCAAGCGCCGTCTTGCCCATGCCGGCGACGCCAACCACGTAGCAGTTCGGATGCGGGTCGAGGAGCAGTGTGCGAAGTTGCGCGAGCTCCTGATCGCGGCCGAAGAGCTTGTTCGCCGCTGGCGGAAGCTCGAACGGGATGCGGGTGGCCGGCTTGAGGCGCTCGAGAACGAGTTGCTCCGTGCGTTCGGAGGCCTGCTGGGCGCCGAACGCAGCGTCACGGCCTTCCTCTGCAGCCAGCTTGACCTCCCGGATCTCACCGGCGAGCCGTTGCAGTTCTTCAGGGACCTGCCGCAGCACGTCGAGAGCTTCAGCCGCTTCAACGAGGTGCTTCGCGGCTGCATCGATGCCCGCGATCGCGTCGTTGCTTCGGCGAACTTCGGTCAGCACTTCCGCGAGGAACCGCAGCACGACGGACGCGAACGCGCGCGGGCTCGATCTGATCGCGTTGAAGGAATCGTTGACGAAGTTCTTCGATAACTCGGTCGCGAGGGCCTTCCGCAGTCCGTCGTCGAGATCGGCCCCTGCGTGCTTCTCCGCCTTCGCGAGGAGCAGCAGCCACGCAGCCTCGCCGGGAGGCTTCCGTCGCTCCGCGGAAAGATGACCAGTCAGGGTCTCGACGAACTCCCGATCGTTGACACCCTTGAGCCAGCGCTGCGCTTCATCGTGGACGACCGCGAGCCACCACGTTTCGGCCCCGAGTGCGAGCTTGCGGAGCGCAGAGCGGGCTCGAAACTCGAAGTACGAGAGATTGCCGCGAACTTGCCGTATGCGCGCTGCCACGGCGGCGGCCTGAGCCCTCGCGATGTCCCCGTTCACGAGCAAGTCACGCGCGGCGAGCTGTGCGTCGCGTCGGCGATCGAGCGCACTCGCGAGCCGATTCGCTCCGATGCCAGCCACCGCGCCTGCCGCAACCCCGAGCGGCCCCAGCCATACGACAGTCGAAGCGCCGAGCACCGCCGCAGCTTGGGGATCCTTCGCGCACTGCGCGAACATGTCGACGGCTGTCCCTACGACGGCGAGCGCAGCCGAAGTGAAATCGCTGGCAGCGTGCGAGCCCATGGGAAGGCCGCGAATCGTCGGGAATTGGCCGGGTTACGTCAAGCTTGCCGTGTGCAACGCCACGATTCACTGGGCTCTCGTCACGCGCTACGGCGCCGTGCGCAGCAGCACGATTCCAGCGCTCCCGGCGCTCCAGACGAGCGTCGAAGGCGCGAGCGTGCCGCCGGAGAGCGAGACGAAGCGCACTTGGCCTTCGGGGAGTCGGACCCGCAATCTTCCTTGCGAGTCCGTCGTGCCGCACGAGCGTTGCAAGTCCGCCGGCGCGTCGTTCAGCGCTCCGAAGTCCGCGCCCGTGCGCCAGGCGACACGCACCTCGGGAACGGGAGCGTTCGTCGTCGCGTCGAGCACGACGAGCTCGCGCTCGTGCGTCGCAATGTCGAGCGTGAGCTCGCGCCGCTCGCCGGGCGCAAGGGTCACGTCGACGGGGTGCTCCCAACGCCAACCCGAAGGCGCGAGGAATCCGATCCGATTGGCCTTGCCGGGGCGAAGGTCGGCCCAGCGCTCGCCCTGCTCGTCGAGCAGGATCGAGCTGCCCCACGAATTCCCCGCTTCATTCGGGGTGCTCTCGTACACGTCGACGCGACCGAGGTTCGTCGCGACGCCGTCGAGCTTGACGCGCACGACCAGTTCCGCGGGGAAGATCGTGCGTGCATCGAGCACGAGCTCCGGCCCCATCCCCTCGACGACATCGACTCGCGCGAGCGGATAGCCTCGCGCCTCCCAGCCCTCGTCGGGTCCGTTGAGCCTGCGCCCGACCATCAGGCTCAGATCAAAAGCCGTCACGGGCAACGTCCCGATCTCGAACGTCCCGTCCGCGCGCAGCACGCCCGGGCCCGGCGGCATCCAGCCCGTAAACTCGATCGGCGGCCCGCCGATGCGCCACGCGACGACGTTCGCGCGCGACAGATCGACACCGTCCGGCACCAGCACGCGCCCACGCAGCGATCCCGAAAGCGGTCGACGAAGCTCCCAGGTCTGCGCCTGTGGATGTGCCTGCGTGAGGTCGGTGACGAGCCATTCACCCCAGCGCGCACGCGCAGTCCACGTCCCGGCTTCAACGTTCTCGAAGCGGAACGTGCCGCTGGCATCGGTGCTCGTCGCGCGCCGGAGCGGCGGCATCGTGCCGGCGGGTGTGTGCACCATCGATCCCCGGTTGTGCGAGTGGCCCGCCACCGCGCCCTCGGTGAGCTGCACGAGCACATCGGCGAGCGGCGTGACGCCGTCGGTGTCGAAGACGCGCCCTTCGAGCGCGCTGCCCGTCGGGAACCTCACGACGACATCGCCGGTCTGCCCCGGCTCGAGGCCTGAAAGCTCCACCTCGCGTGCATCACGCCCCTCGATGCGCACGGCGAACAGGTACGAACCCGGCTGCAGACCTTCGACGATCCCGCCCGCAGGTGGCAGAGCCCCGAGGGGAACGAGCGGATTCGCCGAGCCAAACCGCCGATCCCCGTACCGGGAAATCGAAAGTTCGAACGAGCCGCTGTACGGCACGCCTTGCTCGTCGAAAACGCTCACCCGCACTCGCGCGTTGCCCACCAGTCGCGTGCGCACCGTTCGACCGGGCACCGCTCCCGCGAGCTCGACCGGCTCGAAGTTCGGATCGTCGATGCGCACGAGGTACTCGCCGGGCTCGAGATCGTCGACGAAGTAGCCGTTGGCTCGCCCCGGACTGCGTTCGGCCGCGCGCCATTCGCCCGTCGGCAACTGCACGCGCACGTGTTCCGGGCGCGCTCCGTTGGCGAGGTGCACGGTCGGGCTGGCTTCGACGAAAACTCGGCGCCGGACGTCGGGGCCGTCGTACACGAGTTCGTGCGTCGCGACGACACCGCTGGCGAGCTCGACCGTCCTGTCTGGAGCCGAGAAGCCGCTGCTGTGTCGCAGCGTGAGCTGCACGGCACGCGCCGGAAGGCCTGCGACCAGCGTGAAGGGAGCTTGCGGGTCGTGATCGACGCGCACTCGCACGTCGACGCGTCCGTTCGACTTGGGCTGGACCTCCGCGAATCCGTGGATCGACCAGTCGAGCCCGAGCGGCCCGCCAGCCGCGTCGAGCGCGCGCACGAGCAGGTCGACCGCGGTCTCGAGCTGCACCGTGCCGAGATCGAGCGCACTGTCGGTGGCGAGCTGATCCCAGCGCCACGACGCGGTCACGCAGCCCGGGCTCCGGGCGTGCAGGTAGAAACCGAGCGCGGGCGGTGCGTCGAAAGCGAACTCGAAACGGCCGTCGGCGTCGGCTTGCACGGGCGGAGGCACTTCGAAGTTCGAGGGCGGCGGTTGCGTCGCGGCGAGTTCGAGATTGGAGGTGAACTTCTTCAACTCGACCGTCGCACCGCTCGCGGGCGTTCCGTCGGGGAGCAGCAGGCGTCCCTGGATGCGCTCGAGGCCTTGCAACGCGCTCGCGACGCTCGCGCTCGAGCGCAGCGGCTCCACGGGTTCCGGTTCGGGCTTTGCGACAACTGTCGGCGCGGGCTCGAGGCTCGCCACGGCCTCACTGGCGACTTCCGAGCCGCTTTCGCTCGCCGCCTCATCACCGCGCAGCAAGAGCGGCACCGCGAGCGCAGCCGGGGCGATGAACAACGCGATCAACGCCGCCGTCGAAAGCCCCGCCGTCGGCGCGAGCACACCGAGCTTGCGCACCGCGAACTCGAGCACCGGCCGACGCACGGCCCGCGGCCCCGACCAGCGGCTCCACAGGAACGCGCCGAAGCCGGCGAAACCCGGTGGCAGCGCTCCGCGCAGCAGCTTCAGGCCCCGGTGCAACCGCACTCGCGCGTTGCCGAGCGAAAGCCCGAACTCGCTCGCGATCTCCTCGGCACCACGTCCATCGACGAGATGGCGCCGCACCACACCCGAGTACTTCTCCGGCAGTTGAGCGAGCGCCAGCTCCACCGCGCCCGCCAGTTCGCGTTCGCGCGCCGGTTGCTCCGGCCCACGTTCGTCGCGCACCTCGACCACCTCGACCTCGGCGCGCCCCGCACGCTTCGTACGCTGCCGCCGCGCTTCGTTGGCGAGGATGCCGAGCAACCACGGCAACAG
>JABWBL010000027.1 GCA_013360535.1 Planctomycetaceae bacterium | reverse complement strand
CCGATCTCCTTCGCCGGTCGCGAGATCTGCGTGCCGGCCTCGATCGGGATCGCGGGTTTCCCCGAGGACCACCACGCGGCCGAGGAGCTCGTCCGGCGCGCCGAGACCGCGTCGGCCTGCGCGCGCGAGGCGGGCTCGAGCGCGGTGAAGTTCTACGACGCCTCGCTCGACGCGGCCGCGCTCGAGCGCCTGACGCTCGAGACCGCGCTGCGCCGCGCGGTCGAGCGCCGCGAGTTCACCCTCAACTACCAGCCGCGCGTCGCGACCGCCACAGGAGAGATCGTCGGCTTCGAGGCGCTCTTGCGCTGGAAGCATCCCGAGCTCGGCTTCGTGCCGCCCGCGCAGTTCATCCCGGTCGCCGAGTCCTCGGGCCTGATCGTCGAGATCGGCAAGTGGGTGCTCGAGGAGGCCTGTCGCCAGAACCGGCGCTGGCAGGACGCGGGCCTGCGGGCGGTGAAGATGGCGGTCAACCTCTCGAGCGTGCAGTTCGTGCACCCGACGATCCTCGGGCAGGTCGAGGAGGCGCTCGAGTCGAGCGGCCTCGACGCGCGTTGGCTCGAGCTCGAGCTGACCGAGAGCACCGCGATGCACGACGCCGGCCGTGCGGTCGAGGTGCTGCGCAAGCTCAAGGACCTCGGCCTCGAGATCTCGATCGACGACTTCGGCACCGGCTACTCGTCGCTCGCGTACCTCAAGCGCTTCCCGATCGACGCGCTCAAGATCGACCGCAGCTTCATCTCGGAGTGCCCCGGCAACTCCGAGGACGCCGCGATCGTCGCGTCGATCGTGAGCATGGCCCGCAGCCTCGGCCTCGAGGTCGTCGCCGAAGGCGTCGAGAACGAGAGCCAGCTCGAGTTCCTGCGCGCGCTCCACTGCGAGGAGGTGCAGGGCTACCTCTTCAGCCCCGGCGTCGCCGCCGCGCAGGCCGAGGCGCTCCTCGCCGGCGGGCTGCGTCCCCAGAGCCAGGCCGCCTGAGCGCGGTCGGTTCGAGCGGGTTCCGCGACCGGGAATGTCGGTCCGGCGCCCCTCGACCCCGCGGGAAAGCCCCGGCAAGGGCCTTTTCCACCCCGGGCAGCGCTCGTTCGCTGGTCTTTTCGTTTCCTGAACCTAGCGCCCGTACGGCGGACACGTAAGCTTGGAGCCTGCTCCGGCCGATCTCCGGGACTCGTTCCCGGGCATCCCACCCGGTCCTTCACTTCCAGATCCATCCAGCGGCCCCGCTTCGGGACCGTCATCCCTCAGTCACTTTTTAGGAGTCCAACGCATGAAGAACCTGATCCTGGGCGTGGCGCTCGTCGCCGCCTTCGCCGCTTGCAAGAGCCAGACCAACGCCTCGACGGGTGACGCCAGCCAGCCGAACGCCGGCTGCGACACCGCCCGCTCGACGGAAAAGGCCGGCTGCTGCACGGAGAAGGCCGCCGCCAAGGAAGGCTGCTCTTCCGAAGCGAAGACCTGCCCCGCGACGGGCAAGACGATGAACTGATCTCGCGGGCCCAATGCGACAGGCGCTCCTCACGGAGCGTGTGCCGCGGGCCCGTCCGGTCCACGGATCCCCGAGGCTCGAAGCCTCACGCGGGCCTTGCGGGCCCACGCGGATCCCATCGACCACGATCCAGCGGCGGGCGGAGTGCCTCACGGTGCTCCGCCCGCCGCCTTTTCGTGCCGCGCGAGCCCCGCGCGGCGTGCCTTCTTCGGATTTCGGGAACCACGTTCGTGCGAGCGACGAGCGGCCTTCGTGCGGCCCATCGCCGCGTTGCTCCCCCGACCTCAGGAACCTCCGATGTCCCGCACGCTCCCGAGCCTCTCCGCGACCCTCGCGCTCGCCTCCCTCGCCCACGCGCAAGCCGTGCCCACCGGTCAGGACAAGCTGCCCCCGGCGCAGTCCACCGGCATGGTCGCGCCGCTGCCGCCGCAAGGGCCGCTCGATCAGGTCGCGGGCCAGCCCAACTCCCAGGGAACGACCTTCGTCACGCCCGGCATGCCCACGATGGGCCTGCGCGTGTCGAGTGGTCAGGTCACGCGCTTCTCGAACGAGTTCAACCCGGCCTTCTCGTTCATCATCGACTCGCTCGGGCAGCTCGCCGACAACGACACGGGCAGCGACGGCGCCGATGTCGAGCTGCGCAGCATGGAGCTCGCGGCCAACGCGTGGGTCGACCCCAACGCCTGGGCCTACTTCGTCGCCGTGCTCGAGGACGAGTCGCTCGCCATCGAGGAAGCCGCGGTCCACTACACCGGCTTCGGCGACAAGAACCGCCTGCGCGCGGGGCGCTTCTTCATCGACTTCGGCAAGCAGATGCAGATCCACGTGCACGAGCTGCGCACGCTCGAGCGCCCGCTCGCCCTGCGCGCCTTCCTCGGCGACGAGGTCAAGGGCGACGGCCTGCAGTGGGACTCGTGGACGACCGCGGGCGACGCGACGGCGATCCGCTGGTCGCTCGGCGCTTTCGCGAGCACGCTGCCCGAGCTCGACGGCGATGCGGATCCGACGGTGACGCCGGTGAGCGAGCTCGCCAGCCCCAAGAACGGCGACGACTTCAACTTCACTGCGCGCCTGACGGGCTTCACCGAAGTGGGCGAGCGCGGCACGCTGCAGCTGGGCACGTCGGCGCGCTTCATCCCCAACTACGAGGCGCAGCTCGACGGCGCGACGATCGACAGCGACCTCTCGAACACCGTGTACGGCCTCGACGCGACCTTCGGCTGGGTCGGCGAGACCGGAATCGACTCGTGGACGATCGGCGGCGAGTTGCTCTTCAGCAGCGGCGACACCGGCCTCGAGCTCGTCGGCCCGAACGCGGCCAACGCTGCGGACTGGGCCGTCAACGGCGACACGCTGCTGGGCTACTTCGCCTTCGCGGAGTACGCCTGGAACCGCTTCAACGCCGTCGGCACGCAGTTCAGCCAGGCCGAGCTCGGCGACGGCGACGAGCAGAGCGAGGTCGAGCTCTACTACACGCGCATGTTCTCCGAGTTCCACCGCCTGCGTTTCGTGCTCGCGTCGAACGACTCCGACGCCAACGGCACGAACTCGCGGGTTGCGCTCCAGTACACCGCCGTGCTGGGCGCGCATGGCCACGGCGTGAACTGGTAAGCTGCCGCGCGTGCGCTCTCTCCGGCACCTGCTGGTCCTCATCCTCGCGTTCGTCCTTCCGTGGGCGAGCGCGAGGGCCGAGCGTTCCGTGGGCGACAAGCTGAAGGTCGTCGCGACGATTCCCGACCTCGTCGACTTCGTGCGCGAGGTCGGCGGCGAGCGCGTCGAGGTGTCGACGATCGCGCGCGGCAAGGAGAACCTGCACAACGTGATCGCGCGGCCGAGCCACCTGGTCGCGCTGTCGAAAGCCGACGCGCTGGTGCAGATCGGGCTGTCGCTCGAGACCGCGTACATCCCGGGATTGCTGGAAGGCTGCGGAAATCCGCAGGTTTGGCCGGGTGGCAAGGGTTTCATCAACTGCTCGGACGGCTGGGAAGCGATCCAGGTGCCGGTGGTGCTCTCGCGGCAAGGCGGCGACTTGCATCCGCAAGGCAACCCGCACATGAACCTCGACCCGCGCGCGGGGCGGCACTGCGTGCAGCGCATCTGCGACGGGCTCTCGAAGCTCGCGCCGGAGTGGAAGGCCGAGTTCGAGACGCGCCGCGACGCGTACCTCGCGAAGCTCGAGGAGCCGGAGAAGCGTTGGGCCGCGCTCGGCGAGCAGTTCAAGGGCCGCAAGTTCGTCGAGTACCACCAGGAGTACAACTACTTCGCGCAGCACTACGGGCTCACGCTCGTCGCGAACCTGGAGGTCAAGCCCGGCATCCCGCCGACGCCCAACCACCTCGCGGAGGTGATCGAGAAGATGAAGGCCGAAGCGTGCGACGTGATCGTCACCGCGCTGTGGTCGAAGAACGACTTCGTGCAGCGTGTCGCCGAAGCGACGGGCGCGAAGGTGGTCGAGCTGCCGAACATGTGCGGCGGCATCGCGGGCACCGACACGTGGATCGAGATGATGGACGTGCTGCACGAGCGGCTCGCCAGGGCCTTCGGCATCCCGCTGCCCGACAAGACCGCGCCGGAAGCCCAGAAGCCGGTGCAGAAGCCGCCGCAAAAGTCCTGAGTCGCGCGCCGAGGCCCGCTCGATGTCCGCCCTGCTCGTCGCGCACCGCGCCGCCTTCGGCTACCAGCGCCGCCCCGTGATCGCCGGGGTCGAGCTCGAGATCGCGCGCGGCGATTTCCTCGGCATCGTCGGCCCCAACGGCGCCGGCAAGACGACGCTCTTCCGCGGCCTGCTCGGGCTGATTCCGCCGCTCGAAGGCAGCGTGCGCCGCGAGACGCGCGCGATCGGCTACGTGCCGCAGCGCGAGACGCTCGACCCGATCTATCCGGTGACGGTCGAGGAAGTCGTGCAGATGGGGGCCTACGGCAAGCTGCGCGGTTGGCGCGGGCTCTCGAGCGCGGCGCGCGTGCGCGCGCAAGAGTGCCTCGAGCGTGTCGGGCTCGCCGATCGCCGTCGCGACGCGTTCTCGTCGCTGTCGGGTGGCCAGCGCCAGCGTGTGCTGATCGCGCGCGCGCTGATGGACGAGCCGGAGCTGATGCTGCTCGACGAGCCGACCAGCGGCGTCGACCGCGGCGCGCAGGCGCGCATCCTCGAGTTGCTCGTCGAGCTCAACCGCTCGCGCGGCATGGCGATCCTGCTCGTCAGCCACCAGCTCTCGATGGTGCGCGACACCGTGCAGCGCGTGTTGTGGGTCGCCGAAGGCAAGGTGCGAGTCGGAGCCGCGGCGGAGATGCTCGCGCCGGAAAATCTCGATCGTCTCTACGCGGCGAGCGGCACGACACGCAGCGCGAGCGAGGAGCTCTGACGTGGACGGGCTCGACGGAGTCTCCTGGGCCGACCGCCTGTCGCTCTTTCGTTGGGCGATCGCGGCTGCGCTCTTCGCCGGCGCCGTCTACCCGTTGCTCGGCACGTTCCTCCACGTGCGCCGCACGAGCTTCTACGGCATCGCGCTGCCGCAGTTCGCGACCGCCGGCATGGTGTGCGGTTTCGCCGTCTTGCCGTGGTGGATCGACACCATTGGCCTCGCCGGGCTCGACCTCTCGGCGGCGACGAGCGACTCGCACGCGGCGATGAACTACCACCTCGCGTGGGCGGCGTTGTTCACGTTCGGTGGTCTCGCGCTGCTCCTGTGGCTCGGCCAGCGCGGCGGCGGCAGCGAAGTCGGGCGCGTGGCGGCGGCCTTCGCTATCGCGAGCGCGGCGACGGTGCTGTTCGGGCGCATCTCGCCCGTCGGGAAGGGTTTTGTCGACGAGCTGATCGCGGGTGAGCTGCTCGGCGTCGGCGTGCACGAGTTCGAGACGATCGCGGTCGTGCTCGGGCTCTCCGCGCTCGCCTTCTGGCTGTTCCACCGCGACCTGCTGCTCGCGAGCTACGACCGCGAGACCGCGCTCGTGCTCGGCAAGCGTGTGCTCGCGTTCGAGGGCCTGCTCGTCGGCGTCACGGGTGCGATGGTGTCGGTGGGGGCGATGGCGCTCGGCCCGATCCTGCTGTTCGGCCTGCTCGTGCTGCCGCCGATCGCCGCGCGCGCGTGGGCGAAGTCGATGACCGGGTACCTGCTGCTCTCGAGCGCCTTCGGCGTCGCCGCGGCCGTGCTCGGCGTCGTCGCGTCGTTCGAGCTCGACCTGCCGATGGGGGCCGCGATCACGGCTTGCGCAGCGTTGCTCGCGCTGCCGGGGGCCATTCGCGGCCGCCGCGCGGCCTGAGGACGTCGGGAGATTGGGTCCGCGGGCTGGACAGGCCTACAATCCCCGCCGTCCGCTCTTCGATCCTCCGTCCATACGGAACCCCCAACCATGAACATCTCGTTCCTCTCGTCGCTCACGCTTCCGCTCGTCGCCCTCGCGGCCCTCGCGGGTTTCGCGCAGGACAAGCCGGCCGTCGACCCCAAGGTCGCCGAGGCCAACAAGGCCATCATCTCCGCCGAGAAGCCCTGCTACCCGCTCAAGACCTGCCCGGTCAGCGGTGAGGCGCTGGGCAAGACCGCCGTCGACACCGTCATCGACGGTCACCTCGTGCGCGTGTGCTGCGACAACTGCGTCGCGCCGGCGCAGAAGGACGGCGCCGCGATTCGCGCCAGCATCGAGAAGGCGGCGATCGAGCAGCAGAAGAAGGACTACCCGCTCGACACGTGCGTGATCAGCGGCGAGAAGCTCAGCGCGGAGTCGGTCGACACCGTCGTCGGCACGCGCCTCGTGCGCGTGTGCTGCAAGAAGTGCGCGGCCGCGGTCGCCAAGGACCCGGCGCCGACGATGAAGAAGCTCGACGAGGCCTACATCGCCGCGCAGAAGGACAAGTACCCGCTCAAGACCTGCGTCGTCACCGACGAGGTGATCGGCGAGAGCAAGGACATGGAGCCGGTCGACTACCTGTACGGCAACCGCTACTTCCGCCTGTGCTGCGCCGGCTGCAAGCGCGCCGTCGCCAAGGACCCCGAGGGCATGTGGGCCAAGGTCGAGGCCGCGCGCACCGCGAAGAAGTAGTCGCGCTCTCCTGCAAGCACGGCGCGGGCCGCTCCGGAACTCCCGGGGCGGCCCGCGCCTGTTCGAGGTTCACTCGATGCGGCGTGCGGGGAACAAGCCGCTGCCTTGGCGCAGCGTGAAGCTCTTGCCGTCGGCGGCGAATTCGATGCGCAGCGTGTCGTCGAAGGCGGCGCGGAAGACGTCGCCGCCTTGGTGCTGCAGGCGGAACTCGCCTTGGCCGTCGCCTTGGAGGAAGAGCTTGCCGTCGCGCGCCGTGACGGTGGCGCTGAGCCCGATCAGCTCGATCTTGAAGCGGCCCGCGAGCTGCTGGAGGCGCTCGGGCGCGATCGGAAGGTCGAGTAGGGGCGCGACCTTGATGTCGAGCACGAGGCGCGCGATCTCGTCGGCGAGGCGGCCGGAGTTGATCGGCTCGCCGTTGCTGATCACGGCGACGTGCACGTCGGAGTCGGGGAACCACGCGAGCATCGAGTTGAAGCCGAAGATGCCGCCGCCGTGCTGCACGCGCTTGACGCCGTCGAGGTCGTCGATGCTCAGGCCAAAGCCGTAGCCGGTGTCGTGCGCATCGGGCAACACGGTCGGCGTCGTCATCTGCGCGAAGGACGCCGCGCTCACGACCTTGCCGTGCGCGAGCGCCTGTTGCCAGCGGACGAGCTCACCCGCGGTCGAAACCAGCGCACCCGCGGCGCCGGGCTGGTTCATGCCCAGAATCTGGTCGTTGGCGAGCTTGCCGCCCTCGAAGGAGTAGCCCTGCGCGCGGTTCTTGATCAGCTCGACGTTCGAGTCGTAGCGCGTGCGGCCGAGCCCGAGCGGCGTCGCGAGCTCCTCGCGCACGATCTCCGCGTAGGGCTTGCCCCTCACGCTCTCGAGCACCATGCCGAGCAGGTAGTAGCCCGTGTTGTTGTAGGCCCACTTCGTGCCCGGCTCGAACACGAAGGGCTTGTCCTTGACGAGCGCGAGCAGCTCCTCGTGCGAGAGCTCGAGCGGCCACTTCGAGTGCCATTCCTCGTCGAGGTCGGTGTAACTGACGATGCCCGACGTGTGGTTGAGCAGCTGGCGGATCGTGACCTTGCGCCCCTGCAGCGGAAAGCTCGGCACGAACTTCGAGAGCTCGTCCTCGAGCGACAGCTTGCCTTCCTCGGCGCAACGCAACACGAGCGCCGCCGTGAACTGCTTCGTCACCGAGCCGATGCGGAAGCAGGTCTGCGCGTTCGCCAGCACGTCGAACTCCACGTCCGCGAGGCCGTACCCGCGCTCGACGAGCATCCGGTCGCCGCGCGCCACCGCCACCGACAGCCCGACACCACCCGGCATCGCGAGGTACTTCGCCGCGAGCGCATCGATCGCCTCCGCGAGCTCGCTCTCCCTGTCCACGGCGCTCGCCACCGGCTGTTCGTGGCCGACCCACGCCGGCTCCGACCTCGCCAGAACGCCCGCACCACCGCACACCACGAGCCACGCCGCCAACACCACGTTTCGCACCATCGGAAAAGCACCTCGGGACAGGGGAGACAGGGCACTACAGCGTCCGCGCGGGAGGTTAGCGGGGGTCGCGCTCCGCTTTCTCCCTGGCCCCGCCACTTCCTGGCCGGTCCGGTGCACCGCGGATGCGCCTGTCGAGCGGCGCAAGTTCCGCGCGCAGTTGGTATTCCATGCCCGCCCGAACTCCCGCACGAGAGCCCCCCGATGCGCATCGCCCTCCCGTTCCTTGTCGCGAGCTCCCTCCTTGCCCTCGGCGCCTGTCGCTCCACGGGCGGCACGTCGCCGCTCCTGACCGTCACGCCGGTCGAGAACGTCGACATGCACGAGCGCAACGTGATGCTGGCCGAGCGCGCCGCGCAGGCGAGCGATGCGCAGCTCGTATTCTTCGGCGACTCGATCACGCAGGGCTGGGAGTCGGAACCCGCGTTGTGGAGCGCCGAGTTCGAGCGCTACCGCCCGCTCAACCTCGGCGTCAGCGGCGATCGCACCGAGCACGTCCTGTGGCGCCTCGCGACGGGCGCCTACGACCACCTGCGCCCCAAGCTGATCGTGATCATGATCGGCACCAACAACACCGGGCATCGCATGGACCAGCCCGCGGACATCGCGGCGGGCATGGACGCGATCCTGTCCCAGCTCCGCGCGCGCTTTCCGCAGGCCAAGCTCGCGCTGCTCGCGATCTTCCCGCGCGGCGAGACGCTCGCCGACCCGATGCGCGCGAACAACGCCGCCGTCAACGCGCGGCTGCCCGCGATCGCGGCCGCGCACGGTGCGGAGTGGCTCGACCTCGCCTCCGCCTTCACCGACGACCAGGGCGTGCTGCCGACCTCGGTGATGCCTGACCTGCTGCACCTGAGCCCCGACGGCTACGCGCGCTGGGCCACCGGCCTGCGCGAACCGCTCGCACGCTGGATGCGGTGAGCACGCTCTGGTTCGCGCGCGTGGCGAGCTTGACGGCGCTCCGCAGCTCGGCGAGAGTCTCTCCACGGCGTCGGTGAGCCCGACCTCGTGCCCCCAGGCACACGCCGCAGATGTTCCATGCTCCGTTCGACGCTCGCCGCGCGTTCTGCGCGGCGTTTGTGTTGTTTGCTGCCGGCTGCTCGGCGCCGAGTCGCGAGACTTCCGATCCGCTCGCGCCCGCCGAACCGCCTCCGACCGTTGCCAAGCCCGAGTTCCGCCTCGTATCGGAGTCGGAGTACTGGCCGAAAGGCAACATCGACGACGTGCTGCTCGCAACCACGGCCTTCAAAGGCAAGTTCGACTACGTGCTCGCACTGGACGGTGAGGACGAGCTCGAGGGCTGGATCGAGTTCGTTTCCGACAATGGTGGCGTGTCCACTCGCACGGTGCGTTGGCCGGCGGAGAACTGGTGGGGTGGTGGACCGGACGAACTGAGATGGGGCGGAGATCGCAGCGGAGATGGGCTGCCGGACTTGGTGGCACTGCGATCAACGGTGTTGCTGGACCGAGATGGGCATGAGCTCTACACCATCGATCCCACGGGAGTTGCGGAGACGACCAGCGCCGCGAGCGACGACTACCGAAGAGACCTTCACTTCGTCATCTGCACGGATCGCGAGGGGAAAGTCTGCCGCACCGTAGGCGAGGTCGATGGCCCGGGACCTTGGTACAGGAGCTTTGGCGATCCGGTCTTCGAGGAACTGGCGGATGTCGACGGCGATGGCGTCACGGATCTCGTCGCCATCGACGACGTCTCGGTGCGCGTGGTTTCCGGCAAGGAAGGGACGTCGATCGGCGCAGTCGACACCTACGTCAACGGCAAGGACTGGAAGTTCCCGCACTTCGCGCACCTCGGCGATCTCGACGGGGACGGCGTCGCGGAGGTGCTCGTGTGGGGCACCGACTACACGGGCGCTGCAACGTGGATCGATGGCCATTGGGAACCTCCGCCGCCGTGGATGGGGGCGCGCATGCGCCTGATGGACCTGCGCGGGAACGCGAAGGCGATGCTCGAATTCCCCGAGGTGATTCACATGAGCGCGCAAGTGGCCCACGAACTCGGTGATGGGCGCGTCGTGGTCGTCGCTCGCACGCGGGACGACACGACCGTCCACGTGCTCGATACGTGTCGCGGCTCGACGCTCGAGAACCTGTGGAGCGCACCCGTCGTGGGCGGCCTGGGAAATCGTGCGGAGGACTGCCTCTTCGCGCCTTCGAACGGCCAGATGCGCTTCTACCTGCACCTCCCGGGCGAGATCGTGAAGCTGCGCATCGAGCCCGTGAGCCCGGCGCGCTGAGCGAACGCCACCTGCCGTCGCAACCGCCGCAGGGTGGAGGCATCCACGCGCTTCCTCGAGCCTCGTTTCGCGCTGCGCGCGATCTTTCCCCGTGGAGGCAACGTCGCCGCTCCGCTGCGAAGTGGGGAGGCGGCGCGGCCGAAGGGACTCGGCGGCTGCGTCTTCGCTGACGATGCGAAGGAGCAGCGCAGCGCTGTGCGCCGCGATGAAGTTCTGCGGGGGACGAGAGCGGCGGGAGTGGAGCCCCGGGAGCGCAGAATCCGGCCGCGGCGGACGATTTGGGCGGGCATTGCAGGAACTTGATCTGTGCGAAGGCACGGCGCGGCGCGGAGCGCGAGAAAACGCGCTCTGGGGGGCTTGTGGCTGCAGAGAGGCGGTTCAGACTCGGCCTGTCGCGTGAGGTGCGGGGCACCCGTCCCCCGGCTCGCGATCTGCTGGCGCGGCCCGCTCGCCCCCTATCCCTCTCTGGCCCGCGCGCACCGGCTGCTCTTGGTTCCCCCCCAACTACGAAAGCAACCTCCGATGCAGTTCCGCTCGTCTCTCCTGTCCCGTCCCGCCCAGCTCGCGCTCGCCGCGCTCGCCCTCACCGGCGCCAGTTTCGGCCAAGCCACGCAACAGGGCACGACCCTGACGGTCCTCGGCAGCCAAGGTGGCGACGTGATGTCGATCCGTTTCCTCGAGTTCCCCGGCGAGGTCGAGGTGTTCGGCGTTCCGGGGACTCCCGACGGCGCGCTCTTCACCGGCGTGACCAAGCTCGACCTCAAGACCCTCGCAGGCACCGACATCATCGACCTGCAGGTGCTGAGCGCGATCGTCCCCGAGCTGCTCGTCGACACCGGCCTCGGCGAGTCGCAGGTGGGCGTGGTGTTCAACGTGCCGAGCTCGCTCGCGCTCGTGAGCTCCGTGGCGACGATCACGGGCGGCCCCGACAAGGACACCGTGCTGCTCGACGTGACCACGAGCTCGGCCAACGTCGCGCTCAACTGGGCCGTCGCGGCCGGTGACGGTCCGAACGAGACCAACGTCAAGTACTCGACCAACGTCGGCGGCGGCTCGACGCTGCTCAACTGGCGCTACACCGGCGGTGCGCAGGAGGACAAGGTGCTGCTCGACCTCGTTTCGGCCGCCGACTCGATCGGCGTCGGCGCGCTCGTCAACACCGGCTCCGCGAACGACGAGTTCCTCGTCAAGGTCTCCGGCGACGGCAACACGACCGCGGCGCTGAGCGTGCTCGGCCGCCTCGGTGCGGGCGGCGACACGGCGCTCGTCGACGTCACCAACGTCGGCCAGACGATCGTGCGCGGCGGCATCGACGCGGGCGAGGGCAACGACACGATCGAGTACATCACCTCGAGCTCCCTGCGCGGCAGCCCGGTGCTCTTCGGCGCCAGCGGCAACGACACGCTCAAGTTCACCGTCAACGGCTCGCTGCTCGCCGGCAGCCAGCCGCGCATCATCGCGGGCGACGGCAACGACGACGTCTCGATGCTCGTCTGGGGCAGCCTGCTCGGCTCGCCCTTCTCCGACGGCGGCGCCGGCTTCGACTACTTCCAGGGCGTCGGCACGCGAGTGAACTTCGAGGAGATCAACTAGCCCTCCGCACGGGCCCCGGGGCCCTCGGAACCGAACAGGGGCCGCTCCGGAGCTTCCGGGGCGGCCCCTGCGACTTGGGTCGCTGCTGTAACCGGCGCTCCGTGGTGCAGTAGGCCGTCCGTCCCACCGGAGGAGTCCCGTCCATGTCCAAGATCCGTCTCGGCCTCGTGTTCGTGTCCCTGTCCCTCGCGTCCTGTGTGGCCTCGCGGCCGGAGGTGGCGCCGCCGGAGTTCCTGCGGCCGGTTGGCCTGACGGTGTGGGTCGAGCCGAAGGTGGGCGCGTTCGAGGCGCCGACGGCGAGCGTGGCGGAGGAGGGGCGGCAGGTCGATCTGGAGCTCGCGCTGCACCTGGTCGAGCCGCAGGTGCTCGAGACGCTCGGGTCGCAGCGGGGCGTGCGCGTGTTCAGTGCCACGGCGTGCCCGGAGAAGGAAGTCGAGCGCTGGCTCGGCGAGCTGCACGCGCAGGGTGAGCTGCAGGCGCTCAAGTCCGACGACACGCTGCTCCAGCTGGCGGGCGGTCGCTCCGGTTTCGTGCAGCACGTCAAGCACGTCGCCTACATCCGCGCCTTCGAGATGCAGCAGGCGGCGGACTCGGCGATCGCGGACCCGCAGATCGACGTCGTCGACGAAGGTGTGAGCCTGCGCGCGAGCGGCGCGCGGTCCGCGGATGGTTCGGCGACCGACGTCGATCTCGAGCTGAGCGTCGCGCTGCTCGACCGACCGCTGCGCGAGCGCAACGTGAACCTGCTCTCGGGCGTCGGTGTCCCCGTGACCGTGCAGGCTCCCACCGGCTGGACCTGGACGCTCCACACCGCAGAACCGCTCGCTCCCGGCGAGGCGCTGCTCGTCACTGGCTGCGTGGACAAGGTCCGCGGCCCGGCCTTCGTCGCCGTGCTGCGCACGTCGCCGCCGAAGTCTCCGCACGCCGTCGCCCGCGCGTCGCGTTGACGAGGCGGTTTTCGCGCGAGAGCTGCAGAAATACGGTGCCAGAGCAATTTGTTCTGCGAACTGCGGCCGGCGTCGAAGGCAAGGCCTTCGACGCCGGCCGCAGTTCGCAGAACAAATTGCTCTGGCACCGTATTTCTGCAGCGGTCAGTTGAACTCCGGCTCCAGGCGCGCGAGCTTGCGCCAGCCGAGGGTGAGCACGACCAGCCAGCCGGCGAGGATCGAGACCCAGGCGGCGAAGTGCTGGCGCGAGAGCCAGTGCAGGCCGATCAGCACGGCGAGCATTCCGAACATGACGAAGGTGCTCGCGATGTCGCGGAAGGAGTGCAGCTTCTTGGGCTCGGTCGCGAAGGGCAGTTTGCGGCCGAGCATGGCGCCGAGATGGGAGAGGCAGGCCGAGAGGGCGACGAACGAGAGCAGGCCGTCCCTCCAGCTCGCCGACTCGAAGGCGCAGGCGCTCACGGTGGCGGACAAGGCGAGGATCGGAAGGACTGTGCCGACGAACAGGGCCTTGGTGCCGCCCTCGAGCACCGCGCGCCAGTCGCGAAATGGCAGCGAGTCGAAGCACCAGCGCGCCTCGTGGTGCTCGGAATAACGAGCGGCCGAGAACACGAAGCCGCAGCTCATCGCGAGTGAGTACCCGGCGTAGCTGGCGGCGTCGAAGGCGCCTTCGCGGGCGCGATGGGGGACGGCGATGACGAAACTGATGACGAGCGACATCAACAGCATCGGCAACACGACACGCAGGTACGGACGTTCGCGGCGCGAGAGCGCGAGCGTGAAGCCGAAGGCGGCGCGGGCTTCGGCGGAGCGGCAGAGCAGCGGCGCGAGGCGCTGGAAAGGGCTCGTGCCGAAACGCGCCGAGCGCGCGGAGACCAGCTCGCCGCGGTCGCCGAGCGCCGCGACGAAGTCGTTGCGCAGCAGGCGGAACGCGAGCACCGCGACGAGTGGCGGGAGGGCCAGACCCAACGCGGCAAGGCCCAGCGTGCGCGCCGAAGTGTCGCCAGCGAGCAGGTTGTAGAGCGCGAGTCCGTGCTCGACCGGTACGAACCACGCGAGCCAATCGTGGTTCGCGTAGAACTCCTTCACGCCCGTGAGCGAGATCAGCCGATTCGCGACTTGCGGAAGGACGCCGACGGAAATCGCGCCGGAGATCTGCATCCAGAACGTGATGCGCTGGAAGCGCGCAGGCCCCGCGAGGCGCAGGGCGAGCGCGACCGCGAGCGTCATCGCCGAGACGACGAGCAGGCCCGCGCTCAGCGTCGCGAGCGGGAACGCGACCAGCGCGGCGAGCGGCTCGAGCACGAACACGCCCGTGACCGTCGGCGCGGCCAGCGCGCAGATCCCGAGCAGCCCCGTGGGCACCAGCACTTGCGCGAAACGCGTGGCGAGGATCGTGCGGCCGCTGATCGGTCGCCCGAGCAGCACTCCGACGTCAGCCGGGTCGAGCATCGCGATCACGAAGTGGTTGACGCACATCGACGCGAGCATCAGCAGCCACATCGATTGCCCGATCCACATCCACCACGTCGCCTTGTGGGTGACGAGGGCCGCGACGCACGCTCCGACGCTCGCGAGCGCGACCACGAGGCCGGCGAGGACGATCGCGGTGCCGACGGTGACCGCTCCCGGCTGGCCGCCGAGCTTGCCCTC
>JABWBL010000551.1 GCA_013360535.1 Planctomycetaceae bacterium | reverse complement strand
CGACCGCATCCGCGCCTTCGACGAGTGGGCGGCGCTGTACGTGTCGCTCGACGATCTCGAGGCCGCTGCGGGCGTGATCGCGACGTGCCGCGCGGCGCTCGGTCCCGTCGCGCTGGAAGAAACACCGCTCGGGCTCGAAGTGCGCGATGCGCTCGACTCGATGCGCACGATCGAGCTCATCGAACGTGCGGTCGCGCGCCGTCGCGAGAGCGCTCGCGCCGCGTCGACACCACCTGCGCGCAAGGCGGCGCGCTGAACGCGCGGGGAGAAATCGCTTCCCATCGGGTCGCTCGATGGGGTAGATCTAGCACCTGTCGCGGCGAGCGATCGACGCGGCAACTGTTTTCACGACATCAAAAGGTGGCCCGAAGCTCTCGCGAGCGACGGGCCGCCTTGTTCGAGGTGGCGTTCTGCGCGGTAGTGGCGCGCGCCGCGAGAACGCGCGAAATCCGCGGGGAATTCGCAGGTTCGCGCGGGTCGCGCCGGCGCTCAGCAGCCGATGCCGTAGTACTTGAAGCCGTGCTCCTCGAGCGTCTTGCGGCGGTAGATGTTGCGGCCGTCGAAGATCACGGGGGACTTGAGGCGCGCCTTGACGTCGTCGAAGTCGGGGCGGCGGAACTCGTTCCACTCGGTGACGAGCAGCAGCGCGTCGGCGCCGTCGAGCGCCTCCATCGGCGTCTCGGAGTAGCGGATGCGGTCGCCGAGGTGGTGGCGCTTGCACTCGTCGATCGCCTCGGGGTCGCAGGCCGTGACGGTCGCGCCGGCCTTGAGCAGCTCCTCGATGATCACCACCGCCGGCGCCTCGCGCATGTCGTCGGTGTTGGGCTTGAACGCGAGGCCCCAGATCGCGAAGTGGCGACCCTTGAGGTCGGCGCCGAAGTGCTGCTTCACCTGCTCGGCGAGCACGTACTTCTGCAGTTCGTTGACCGCCTCGACGGCCTGCAGGATCTTGAACTCGTAGCCGTGCTCCTCGGCGGTCTTGACGACGGCCTTCACGTCCTTGGGGAAGCACGAGCCACCGTAGCCGCAGCCCGCGAACAGGAAGCGCGACCCGATGCGGTCGTCGGTGCCGATGCCCTTGCGGATCATGTCGACGTCGGCGCCCACGCGGGAGCAGATGTTGGCGATCTCGTTCATGAACGAGATGCGCGTGGCGAGCATCGCGTTGGCGGCGTACTTGGTGAGCTCGGCCGACTCGGGATCCATGAAGATCACCGGGTTGCCGGTGCGGATGAACGGCGCGTAGAGCTCGTCCATCACGTCGCGCGCGCGCTGCGAGCGGGCGCCGACGACGACGCGGTCGGGCTTCATGAAGTCGTCGATCGCCGCGCCTTCCTTCAGGAACTCGGGGTTCGACACGACGTCGAACTCGTGCTTCGTGTTGGCCTTGACGGCCTCGTGGACCTTCTTCGACGTGCCGACGGGCACGGTCGACTTGTCGACGATCACCGTGTAGCCCGTCATGTGCTGCGCGATCGACCTCGCCGCGGAGAGCACGTACTTGAGGTCCGCGCTGCCGTCCTCGCCCGGGGGCGTGCCGACCGCGATGAACACGACCTGGGCCTTGGGAATCGCCTCGGCGTAGTTGGTCGTGAAGTGCAGGCGCCCGTCGTGCACGTTGCGCTTGAGCAACTCCTCGAGACCCGGCTCGTAGATCGGCACCTCCCCGGCCTTCAGGCGGGCGATCTTGCGCTCGTCGATGTCGAGGCAGACGACGTTGTTGCCGCTTTCGGCGAAGCACGTGCCGGCGACGAGGCCGACGTATCCGGTTCCGATGACTGCGATGCGCATGAGACTGCTGGAGAGGTTCGTTGCGTGGGTGCGCGAGGGGGCACCGGCCAGAGGCATCCGGGAGGGGGCGTGGCTCGGGGAGTGGGTTGTCGGAGTTTGGGCCCGGGCGGGTGGAGCCTGACGCACGGCCGTGCGGAGAGGTTCCTACCCGTGGGGGAGCCCCCTAGGGTACAAAGAGCCGTCAAGGGGCGATTAGCTCAGCGGTCAGAGCGCCTCCCTTACAAGGAGGATGTCGGGGGTTCGATCCCCTCATCGCCCACCAGCCTGCCCCACCCGTCAGGGGTCGAGGACGAAGGCGCGGTGCCCGGCCTCGGTGCGCGCGACCGCGACGATTCCACGGCGTGGACCGTTGGCGCGGAAGCGGCGGGCGAGCTCCTCGGTCGGGTCGGGATGGCCGCGCTTGCGCACCTCGACCGCTCCAAACCCATGCCGCTCCAGAGCTTCGCGCACCTTGCGCGGGTCGGCCGGCACCTCCGCGAGCACGCGCCAGGCCTTGGCGAGCGGCGTCGGCGGCGGCTTGGGACCCACGAGGTAGGCGAGCATCGGGTCGAGGCCGTCGAGGCCGAGCTCGCGCCCCAGGTTGCCGACCAGCCCCGCCCGCACGACCGCCGGATCCGGGTCGACCAGCCAAAAGTTCCCGGCAACTTTTTCCGATAGGGGCACACGCACGGGGACGGGGACCCCGGCGAGGCGTCCGACGGTGCCCGGTCCGAGCACCACCGCCTCGCGCTGGCCCCCGAGTTCTCCGGCGCCGACCCCCAGCCACAGGCTCGCCTCGCACAGCTCCCCGCGCTCGCTCGTCCACTGCGCCAGCGCCCCGTCCCACACCCCGCCCCTCGCCCCGTCCACGTCTGCTTCTCCACCGGGATGTGCCCCGTGTCGCTGTAGCTGGCCATCCGGATCACGCCGTCCGGGGCC
>JABWBL010000550.1 GCA_013360535.1 Planctomycetaceae bacterium | reverse complement strand
GAGCGTCGCGAGGCTCTCCATGAGCGGCCCGAGCAGCCCGAGCGCGCGCAGCACACGCACGAGGTTGGTGAGTTGCGACGACTCGCCGCTCTCGAGGCGCACGACGGTGCGCAACGACACGCCCGCCAACTTCGCGAGCTGCGCCTGCGTCTGGTTGCGCTCCAGCCGCCGCGCCGCGAGCCGCTCCCCTAGCCCCCGCAGGGCCTCCGCATCCCCGTCCCAGCCGGTTTCGTGGGCCGCCATAGATGCCAATATCGGCGCATTGGTGCCAAGAGTCAATCCAATGCGCCAGATTTGGCGTTTATGTGCCGGTGTGGCCAACCGCCGGCCTCAATCGTCCTTGGGCGGCTCGATCCGGTCCTCGGGCTTGAGCCGGCACTCAGCCAACGCGCCCGCCACGACCGTTGCGGAGCGGCGGTAGTAACGCTGGATGTGCGGATCGGTCGCCGAACTCGAGAGCACCCGCACGGTCCACTCGGCCTCGCCGGGCTGGACCCACAGGAACTCGCAGCGCTGGTCGCTCAGCGCGCCGAGGTCCGCGTCGCGCACGGAATCGTCGGGGCGCGCGTCCACGCGGACGAGCTCGCTTCGCCCCGAGTGACGTCCTTCGAGCTCGACCAGCCGGAAGCGCTCCCCTGGAGGGAGGGTCGGCCACTCGAACGCGAGCCGGCCCACCGAGAGATCCAGGTCGAGCTTCACCTCGGCGCCGGAGGTCAGCTGAGCGGCCTTCGGCAGTCTCGCGACGGGCATGCCGCTGGGGGCGAGAAACTCGACGCTGCACTCGCCGATGGCGGGGATCCACTCTTTCGTCGCTCCGAGGTTCCTCGTGCGGCCGAGGCGCGCGCGCAACGTGGGGTCCACGACCGACACGGCGCAGACATCGAGCCCCACCGCAGGCTTGCCATCGATGCGCGCGACGATCGAGATCGAGGCTCCCACGCTGCCAGTCGCGTCGAGCAGCACGTCTTCCGTTTCGTCGGGCGCCAACTCGAACCGTTGCACAGGGAACCGCGCGAGCACGCCGGGCTTGTTCCCGATGGACACGTGCGCACGCCCCGCGGGCAAGGCCGGAATCCGGAAGCGTCCTTCGGCATCCGTCTTCGCGAAGCGCGTGACGTCGAACACGCTCGCGCTCACGTCGAGGCCGGCGGCAGAAGTGCCCTGCGGAGTGAGTACTCGTCCTTGGAGTGTCGCAGCGAGAAGCAGCTCGACCTTCCCGAGATCGAGCGGCATTCCCGCGGCGATCTTCACGGGCTCCATCGAGCGCCGCTCGCCGACCTTCGTCTTGATCTCGAGCCGATAGTCGCCAGCTTCGAGCGAATCGAAGCGGAATCGACCCTCGGCGTCGCTGCGTGTCTTGCGTCGGGTCTCGTCGATCCAGAAAGGATCGAACACGCCCTCATGCTCGCTCCAATAGGCCTTGTTCTCGTCCATCAGCGGCCCTTCAAAGAGCTCCTCGAGCGTCGTCTCGCGCAGGATCACATCCGCACCTTCGACGAGCTTCCCGCTGACGAAGACCTGCCCCGTGATGCTTCCACCCCTCGACAACCGCACGATGCAACGCCGTGTGGCCGCCGAGTCATGAAGGATCTCGCCGCGCGCGGGGGCGTAGCCGCTCGCCACGATGAGGTAGGTGTGCCTCCGCGGGTCGGCCTCGCACTCGAACTCGCCGTGGGGGTGGAGTTCGCGACGGAACGTCGGCTCGCCGCCCTTGCGTGAGGACGTGCCGATCTGCTTCCACTCGAGGGTCAGCGCGAACTCGGGAACGGGTGCCGATGTCGCGGCGTCCAGCACAACGAAGCGCGTGAGCACGGCGCGATCGAGCACGAGGCGCACGTCCGTCGAACCTTGCTCCCAGTACCCCCGCAGCTCGCCATAGACCTCGGCCAGGCCTCCCTTCTCGACCTGGAGCCCCTCGACGAGGTCGCGCCGCTCCAACGCATCCGAAAACGAGTCGAGCTGCGCGAAGCCCTCGGCCTCGACGTCGAATCGGTGGGGTTCATTCTGAAGGAGGTGAACCACGAAGCGCCCGTCCGCATCGGTCAGCGCTCCGGCGCCCGGTCCGCCATGTTTCGGCCGGCCAAACACACGTGCTTCCGCCACGCCGACACCGTTCTTGTCGACGACGATCCCGGAGATCGTCATGGCGTGGAACAACATGAACTCGACGCCTTCCGTGGTCTTGTCGGCGACGACGTCCTTGTCGCGAAGCTTGGCGCCCCGAAAGCCATCGGCGAGCGCCTCCAGCATGTAGGTGCCAGCGGGAACGTGAGCCAGCTCGAACTCGCCGCGAGCGTTCGAACGTGTCTGACGTTCCATGCCTCTGGGGAGCTTGCCCGCAAGCCGCACCAGAGCGCCCGAGATCGGCTGGTCTCGCTCGTCGATGACGCGACCCGTGAGCGCGCCGGCGGGCCCGAGCGTGAGCGTGCGAAGGTCGTTGTCGCCGCTCTTGAGCCGCGGCTCGCCACGACCCCCGGCGGGGCCAACGCCGAGCGTCGCGAGGTCGAGATGAGGCCCCGCACGAACCGTGAGCACGACGCCATCGCTCGTAGGCGTCGGAACGGTGAAGTCGAACTTGCCCGTGTCGTCGCTCGAGGTCTCGAAGGACTCGCGCGGCTCGCCGGGGCGCCACGGGAGCTCGAGCGCACGCAGCTCGACCTTCGCGCCGCGCACGGCGGCGCCCTTCGAATCGACGATGCGGCCGAACACGC
>JABWBL010000549.1 GCA_013360535.1 Planctomycetaceae bacterium | reverse complement strand
CCGCCCGGACGCTGGCGCTGCCAGGCCCACACGAGCAGCGGCAAGCCGATGTTGACCAGCGCCGGCGGCCCCTTGGAGAGCATCGCGATGCCACCGAGCGCGCCCGCGAGCAGCGTGTGGCGTCGCGCCGTCGCCGCGTCGTGCGCCGGAAGCGCAGCGAAGTACAGCGCTCCCACACAACCGACCGTCAGGAGCGGGTCGAGCGCGATGCGTGCGCCGTTCCAGTAGATCAGCGCGAAGCCGAGGAACAGCACCGGCGCCCAGCGCGCTTCGGTCTCGCCGAACCACAGCCGCGCGAGGCGCGACACGATCCAGGCGAGCGCCGCGACCGAACCGAGCGACACGAGGCGCATCGCGAACTCGCTCCAGCCGCTCAAGCTCCCGGCGAGGCCCGCGAGCCAGTACACGAGCGGCGGCTTGTCCGGATACAGCGTTCCGCAGCGCCGCAGCACGAGGAACTCGCCGTGGTCGTAGATCCAGCGCGCGATCATGCCGTAGCGCGGCTCGTCCGGCGCCCACAGGTCGCGCGTGGCGGCGCACAGCGCGATCGGGATCAGGAACCAGGCCCAGGCGGGGGCTCGAACGCGCGAATTTCCGGAGTCGTCCAAGGAGTCCTCGACCGTGTTACTCTGACGGCGCTCGCAAGCTCCATCAAGTCAGCCCTGATGCCCCACCGGACCCAGCCCTTGGAACCGGGATCCACCAACTCCAGCCGCCCGGCCACCGCGCAGGTGGAGTTGAGTCTGGTCGCCCCCGTCTACAACGAGAAGGACAACCTCGTTCCACTTTACCGGCGCGTCTGCGAGGTCTTCGGGGACACGCGGCGCTGGGAGCTCGTGCTCGTCGACGACGGCAGCACCGATGGCTCGACGACGCTGATGAAGGAGCTGCGCCGCCAGGATCCGCGCGTGCGCTGCGTGTTCTTCTCGCGCAACAGCGGCCAGACCTCGGCGATGCGCGCCGGCATCGAGCATTCGCGCGCGCCACTGGTCGCGACGCTCGACGCCGACATGCAGAACGATCCGGCGGACCTGCCGAAGATGCTCGAGCTGCTCGGCGACGCCGACGCGATCGTCGGCTGGCGCCTCAAGCGCAACGACGACTTCGTGCGCCGCGCGAGCTCGCGCATCGCCAACAACGTGCGCAACTGGCTCTCGGGCGACTCGATCCGCGACACCGGCTGCTCGCTCAAGCTCTTCCGCGCGAGCGCGATCCGCCAGGTTCCACTGCATTTCGAGGGCATGCACCGCTTCATGCCGACCTTGATGCGCTACCTCGGCTTCAAGGTGATCGAGCATCCCGTCTCGCACCATCCGCGCCGCGCCGGCGTGTCGAAGTACGGCGTCGCCAACCGGGCGTTGCGCGCGCTGCGCGACCTGTTCGCGGTGCGCTGGATGCGCTCGCGCATCCGCCGCCTGCCGATCGTCGTCGAAGAGTCCGACGTCGCGGGGCGCTGAATGGTCGCGGCCGCGCTCGCCCTGCCGTTCCAGATCGCGGGCTGGGTCGGCAACGCGTGCTTCTTCTCGCGCTTCTTCGTGCAGTGGTTCGAGAGCGAACGCGCGCGCAAGAGCGTCGCGCCGCCGCTCTTCTGGTGGCTGTCGCTCGCGGGCACGGTGCTGCTCGGGGTCTACGCCGGCATGCGGCACAACTACGTGCTGCTCGGCGGCTACGTGATCAACGGCCTGATCTACGGCCGCAACCTCGCGCTCGGGCTCGACGGCGTGCGCCGGCTGGGAGCGCCTGTCCGCACGACCTTGGCGGGCATCGCGGGAGCGGCGCTGGTCGGCGCCGCATTCTGGGAGATCACGCACCGCGAGGAGGCGAGCACGGTGTGGGTCGCGGTCGCGCTCGCCGGTCAGGCCTGCTGGTCGTCGCGTTTCGTCGTGCAGTGGTGGGCCAGCGAGCGGGCCTCGGCGAGCCATTTTCCGCGCGTTTTCTGGTGGCTCTCGCTCGCTGGCAACCTGCTGCTGCTCGCGTTCACGCTGCACCTCGGCGACCTCGTGCTGATCTGGGGCTTCGTGCCCGGCCCGATCGTGCAGGTGCGCAACCTGATGCTCGGAGCGAAGTCGAAGGCGGAGTGAGCGCGGGGAAGCCGGCGGCGCGATGGGGTAAAATCCCTCGCGATGAACTCCCTGCGATCGACTCTCGCCTTGCTCCTCGTCTCCGGCGGGGCCCTGGCCTCCGGCGATGCCTTCCAGACGCGCGTGCGCAACCTCGAGGCCGAGCTCGCGAAGCTGGGCAAGCCCTTCGCGCAGCCGTGCACGATCGTCAGCCTGAGCGCCGGCGAATACCAGGACCGCACGCGCGCCGAGCTCGAGCGGCTGCACGGAGCGGGCTGGCTCGAGCTCCAGGCGCAGCTGCGTGAGGCGCTCGGCGTCGAGCGCGGCGGGAGCGTCGAGACCACGCGTGCGGCGATCGCGCGCGCGACCTATGGCGATTTCGGCGTGTTCGGCTCGCTCGAACAAGGTGGCCAGCTCGTCGTCGACGCGTCGCGCGAGGACTCGATCGAGCAGGGTGAGCTCCTGCGCGCGCTCTCGACCGTCTGGCGGCTGCGCAACGACGGCGAGGCCAAGCTCTTCGGCGAGCGCCGCACGCAGGAGTCGACGTCGCTGCGCTGGGGCCTGTTGATGGGCGAGGGCGACCTCGCGGCGCTCGCGCTCTCCGAACAGCGGGCGCAACGCGACCCGCGCAAGCTCGATCCGTCCGCGCTC
>JABWBL010000548.1 GCA_013360535.1 Planctomycetaceae bacterium | reverse complement strand
CGGCGTCGAGGCCAGGTCCGACTCGTGCGTGACCGCGAACACGACCGCCGTCGCGAGCGCCGTCAGCGCGACCGCTCCCGCGAAGCCGTAGCCGATCGCCGCCGCGCGCCGTGCCTTGACGACGCGGCTCGAGGTCGGCTTCACGAGGCCACGCTCGGCGAACACCTTGTCGCGCACGAGGTCGCGGATGAAGTACGCGCGCTGCTTGGTGAACAGCGATTCGAGCGCGCGCGAGTCGGCCTCGCGCGCCCCGCCGATCAGCTCGGCGCAGACCTTCGCCACCGGCACGCCCGACTGCAGGCCGCTCGTCAGGTACAGGCCGCGCAGGAAGAGCTTCTCGGTGATCGCGCTGTCGGTGAAGAGCGTCTTCAGGTACAGCTCGAGCCCGGGCCACAAGGCGCGCAATTCCTCGGGGAAAGCCGACATGCGGTGCACCGCCGCGATGTCCTCGGGCAGCGCCGCCGTCGCCATCATCTCGGCGCGCAGGAGGCGCGCACGCTGCACGAGCTCGTCGAAGCCCTCGCGCGCTTCCTCGACCTTGAACGGCGCGTCGAAGCGCTCGCCCGGCCGCGACCAGCCGAACATCTGCTGGCGCTGCGCCTGCTCGAGGCGATAGACCGACTCCGCGAAGCCGAAGATCTTGTCGCCCTTCGTGAGGACGAGGTACACCGGCAGCTGCGCCTGCAGCTTGTTCGAGAGCGTGACGAGCGCGTCCTGCATCTTGGACGCCTTGTGCAGCACGGAGTCGCGCTGGTCGACGAGCAGTCCGTCGCAGGGCAGCACGAGCAGGATGCCGTTCGCCGGGCACAGCGGCCGGAACTCGAACAGCAGGTCGAGAAACGCCTGCCATTCCTTCTCGTCGGCGACGCCGCCTTCGTGCGTGAAGAGCCGGCCCGCGAGGTCGAGGATCACCGCCTCTTCCGTGAACCACCAGTCGCAGCCGCGCGTGCCGCCCGCGCCCGACAGGCGCGTCTGCCCGAAGGGGAAGTGCAGGTCGGAGTTCTGCAGCAGGATGCTCTTGCCCGACTGCGGCTCGCCGATGAGCACGTAGAACGGCAGCTCGTAACGGTCGATGCCCTGCTTCTCGAGCTCGGCGACACGCTCCGACCACTCGCGCTTGCGCTCGTCGATGCCTTCCTTGGCCGCGAGGTCCTCGTCGAAACGGCGCTGGCGGCGGCGTTTTTTCGCCTTCTGCCACAGCTCGATCGCGATCCACAGCACGCCGAACACGATCAGCGCCGCGAGCACCCAGATCGCCCAGCGCGCCGAGCCCGCGAGGTACAGGATCACGAGCAGCGCGACGATCACGACCACCAGCGCGAGGACGAGCAGGTTCGCCTTGTTCGAGAAGAACTTCTTCACGGGCTAGCGACCCTTCCGGCTCGTGTTGACGACCTCGCGCAGCGGCTCGAGCTTGTCGGGCAGCTCGTTCAGGTCCGGCGTGCGGCCCGCGCGCAGCTCCTCGGTGAGGAAGCGCGAGCTCTCGACGACGTCCTCGTCGGTGAGCTTGACGCCCAGCGCGACGGTGAGCAGCAGGAACACGAGCGACGCGACCGCGAGCGCGACGAGTCGCAGCGTGCGCGTCGTCGGCAGCGTCACCGGGCGACCGGGAACGGTGCGGTCGTAGGCCTCGGGCGTCAGGCGGTTGCCGAGCGCGCCCGCCAGCCGCGCCTTCTCGAACAGCGAGCGCCGCATGCGCTCGAGCTCGCGCTTCTCCCCGATCAACTCGCCGCGGAAGCCGAGCGCGATGCACTGGAACAGGCACTCGGCGATCTCCGCCGCCTCGGCCGTCGGCTCCTGCAGCACCTCGTCGACGAGACGGAAGAAACGCTTGCCGCCCTCGAGCTTCTTGAACAGGTCCTTCTCGAGCGGCGCGAGCGCCCACTTGGTGCGCTCGGGCCAGGTCGAGCTGAGCACGATCTGGTCCGCCGCGGCGACGAGCGCGTAGTGGATGCGCTCGTACAGCGGGGCGAGCCGCGGCTCGCGCCGGCACTCGTCGGCAATCTTCTCGAAGATGGCGAGCAGCTGCTCCTTGACCTCCTGCTGCGTGGCGCGGTTCGAGGACGCGCTGCGCCAGAAGGTCGACAGGTACAGGAACAGCGGGCTCGTCGCGGCGGCGAGGCTCAGGCGTTGCTCAGCCATGGCGGCGGGGCTTCTCCACGTAGAACTCGAAACGCGCGTCGACGAGGTCGTCGAGCGGATTGACGATCAGGGCCGAGCGTTCGCGCTCGATCGAGAGCCAGGAATTGCGCGACTCGCCCTCGGTCGAGATGCGGAAGTAGTGCAGGTCCTCGCGCTTGGGGAAGGCGAGCGGCGGGACGCGTTCGTGCACGAGCGCGATGCCGGGGATCATGCCGTCGATCACGCGCTGCTTCTCGCTGGGCGCGAGCAGCTTGATGCCGTCGGGCACGAGGCGCGCGGCCTCCTCGGAACGGCGCGCGAGCTGCACGCCGAGCCACACTTCCGCGCGCCGCTCGAGCCACTCGGCGGGCAGCGCGACCTGATGGAAGAACGGCACGAGCGCGTCGCGATCGAACGGCACGCACTCGTAGGGATGCTCGACCTCGGCGCCCATCAGGGCCGCCAGCTCGCCGAGCACGTTCTTGAAGCATGCGTCGGTGCGCGCCGGGTCGAAGGCGGGCAGCGCCGGGACCGCGCGCGCGGGGTGGAAGAGCGCCAGATCGCCGCAGCAGCGCGCCAGTTCGCGGTAGGCGT
>JABWBL010000547.1 GCA_013360535.1 Planctomycetaceae bacterium | reverse complement strand
GCCGACGTCGAGGCCGGGGCCTGGGCGGCGATGGCGGCGGCGGTCGGGCCGTCGAGGGTCGCGCGGCCGAGCAAGAGGGCCTCGAGGCCGAACTGGTGCTTGGCGTCGAGGTAGCGGTGGATCGCCTTCGCGAGGCCGTCGGGCAGCGACATGATGCGGCCGTCGCGCGTCGGCACCGAGAGCGACGAGCCGATGCCCTCGAGCTGCTTGAGCGCGAGCTCCATCGAGCCGTTCGAGCGCAGCCACAGCGAGAGGATGCGGCAGATCGCCTCGAGGTCGGAGTTGGCGACGTCGCCACCCTTGCCGAGCTGGGCGAAGACCTCGCGCTCCTTCCCGGCGACCGGGTCGACCGAGATCTTCACGTGCATGTTGCCAAACGGCGTCATCTGGCGGATGCGCAGGCTCGGCATGATCTCCGGCAGGCGCACGGGCGTCGGGTCGATCGCGCCGGGCATGACGAAGCTCGTGTCGGCGAGGTTCGCGCCATCGGCCTTGGGCTTCTCGTCCTTGCGCTGGGTCGAGCCCTTGAGCGCCATCGGCTGCAGGTCGCGGCACCCGTCGCGGTAGACCGTGACGCCCTTGACGTCCTCGTCGATCGCGAGCTCGAAGATCGAGCGCACGTCGTCGATGGTCGCCTCGTTGGGGAAGTTGATCGTCTTGGAGATCGACGAGTCGCAGTGGCGCTGGAAGGCCGACTGCATCTTCATGTGCCAGAAGGGCGTGATGTCGCGCGCGGTGACGAACACGCGGCGCAGGTCGGCGGGCACCTCGTCGAGCTTGGCGAGCGAGCCCTGCTCGAGGATCTTCTCGACCAGCGCGTCCGACCAGAAGCCGCGCTTCTTGGCGGTTTCCTCGAAGACGTAGTTGACCTCGCGCATCACGGTCGGCTTGCCGGCCGTGTCCTTCATCACCTGACGCAGGAACGCGAGGCTGAACATCGGCTCGATGCCGCCCGAGCAGTCGGCGAGGATCGAGATCGTGCCGGTCGGCGCGACGGTCGTGGTGTAGCTGTTGCGCAGGCGGCGGCCCTGCTTCTGCCAGTCGGAGCCTTCCCAGGCCGGGAAGACGCCGCGTTCGTCGGCGAGCGCCTCGCTGGCCAAGTGCGACTCGTCGTTGAGCACGCGCATCACCTGCTCGCCGAAGGCGCAGCCTTCCGCGCTGTCGTAGGCGAGGTCGAGCTTGAACAGCGCGTCCGCGAAGCCCATCACGCCCAGCCCAATGCGGCGCGTGGTCTTCGACATGTTCTCGATCTGCGGCAGCGGGTACTTGTTGGCCTCGATCACGTTGTCGAGGAAGCGCGTGGTCGTGTGGATCACGGCCTTGTACTCGTCCCAGTCGAAGCGCGCCTGCGCGCCGTCGCCGTGCACGAACAGCCCGAGGTTGATCGAGCCCAGGTTGCAGGAGTCGTAGGGGTGCAGCGGCTGCTCGCCGCAGGGGTTGGTGGCCTCGATCAGGCCGACGTTCTTGATCGGGTTCTTGGCGTTGACGCGGTCGATGAACACCACGCCCGGCTCGCCCGTGCGCCAGGCGTGCTCGATCACGAGGTCCCAGACCTCGCCGACCGACCAGAACTCGCCCGTGCCCTTGCCGTCGGGACCCTTCTTCTCGAGCTTCTTCCACTCGCGCGTACGCGGGTTCTGCACCTGGTGCGGCACGCGCGGGTTGGAGCGCAGCTCCTGCACGAACTTGTCGGTGACGGTGACCGACACGTTGTAGTTCTGGAGCTTCGACAGGTCGTCCTTGAAGCGGATGAACGTGACGATGTCGGGGTGGTCGACGCGCAGGATGCCCATGTTGGCCCCGCGGCGGAACGCGCCCTGCTGGATGGCGTCGGTGGCCTTCGAGAAGACCTGGATGAAGCTCATCGGGCCCTCGGTGGTGCCGCCGGAGCTGGCGACGACGTCGCCCTGCGGGCGCAGGCGCGAGAACGAGAAGCCCGTGCCGCCGCCGGCCTTCTGGATCATCGCCGTGGCCTTGATCGAGTCGAAGATGCCCTCGATCGAGTCCTCGACCGGCAGCACGAAGCAGGCCGAGAGCATCCCCATCTCGCGCCCGGCGTTCATCAAGGTCGGGCTGTTGGGCATGAACACGCGCCGCGCCATCAGGTCGTAGAACTCGCGCGCGATGGCGAGCGCCCGCTCGGGGCTGCCGCCGGGGAAGTTGAGCTCGGGGCGCGCGATGCAGGTCGCCACGCGCCAGTACAGCTGGCGCGGCGTCTCGTTCGGCTTGCCCGTGGTCAGGTCCTTCTTCAGGTAGCGCTGCGAGAGGACCTTGGTCGCGTTCTCGGAGAGCTGCGGCTCGCGCAGGTCGCGCGGCGGGTCAGCCTGCTCGAAGGCGCGCAGGGCGTCTTCACGAGTGGCGGGAGTCGGGACGTTCTTCTTGGCGGCGGAGGACACGGGATTCACGCGCGCTTTCCCCTCGAGTTCCTGGCGAAATCAGTCCATCGTTCCGTCGCCCGCGGGTCGCTCTCGCGAGCCCTCAACCTGCCGGCGCGGCGGAAGGGCCAAACCTAGCGACGCGTCCAGCCGGACTTGGTTCGAAAAGGTACGGAGCGCGCGCGAACCTTTGCACGGCAAGGAGTTACCCGCGCGACGCAATTTGAGTGTTCCTACGCTTGGGGAGCGCTCCCACCCCGGCGCGCGGGCCGGGCTCAGCGCGAGCGGCGCAGGCGGGCGAGCACCCGGTCGCGGACAGCCCCCCACTCGGGGCAGCCGGCG
>JABWBL010000546.1 GCA_013360535.1 Planctomycetaceae bacterium | reverse complement strand
TCGAACGCCACCGCGGGCGGGGCGTGATCCCGCTCGACGTCGCCCCGGCCGACCTGCAGGTCGCGCTGGCCGAGCAGTACCTCGAGATCAAGCGCTCCGGCCGCCTGTGACCCCGGCGCCCCGCGCGTCGGTTCTGGCACGGGGGAGCGCGAATCGTTATCTACTTGGGCCTCGAAACCCACCGCCTCCCGCCTCCGGAACTCCCATGAAGTCTCACCTCGGCCGCACCCTCGCCTTCGTCCTGCTCTCGAGCCCGCTGTTCGTCGCCCCCGCCTGCCACACGGTGAAGAACGTCGTGCTCGGTCCCGTCGAGGCTGTCGTGACCGTGACGAGCGCGACTCCGGGCCAGCTCGAGCAGTACATCGTGATCGCCTCGGCGAACTCCCACGCCGAAGCCGGCGTGCGCGCGCTGCAGAAGGAAGACTGGGCGCTCGCCGCGACGGGCTTCCGTCAGGCGCTGATCGACGACGCCGAGGACGACGCCTCGCACTTCGGCCTCGGCATCGCGCTCGAGATGACGGGCGACCTGCCGCTCGCGCTCGCGCACTTCGAGACCGCCAACCGCCTCACGAGCGAAGCGCCCGTCGACATGTACGTCGTGTCGATCGCGCGCGTGAAGGCCAAGCAGGGCCGCTGATCCCGCGTTCTCCGGCTCGAACACCACGGGGCGGCGCGACCTTCGCTCGGTCGCGCCGCCCCGTCGGTTTTCTCGAGCGTTTCCGGCCTGCGCCGGAGCGCCGTCACTTGCGGGCCTTGATCACCTTGGCGAGCTCCGCGGCCTCGCTCGCGACGTACGTGCCGGGGAACTGCTTCTCGATCTTCAGCAGGTCCTCGACCGCGGCCTCGCGTTCCTTGCGCTTGGAGAGCTCGGCCGCGCGCAGCTTCGCGACCTGCTTCTGCGCCTTGAGGATCGGCCCGGCCTCCTTGTTGGCCTCGAGCTTGGCGAGCACCGCGTCGACCTTCTCCTTTTCAGGCAGGCCCGCGAGCTCCTTCACCAGGGCGGCACCCGCCGTCTCGGCGCCGAGGTAGTCGCCCTTGGAGTAGGCGTCCTCGAGCCCGGTGACGCGACCGCCGATGACCTGCTGGATCGCCGCCAGGATCTGCGGGCCGCCATCGGCCTCCGCGAGCTTCGTGGCCTCGTCGAGCGCGACCTTGTACTGGCGCTTGAGCAACGCCGCCTTCACGGCCTTCGTCGCCGGCGACCACTCCCACAACGGCTTGGGCAACGCGCCTTCGCAGGCCTTCGCGATCGCGGTCTCCGGCAGGCTGCCCGGATGGCCCTGCCACACGACGACACCCTTGGCGTCGATCAACACCGCCGCCGGAATGCCGCTGATGCCGAAGAAGCTCGAGAGCTTCCCGCCCTTGTCGTAGCCGTAGGCGTACTTCGCGCCCTTCGACTGGACCCACTTGACCGTCTCGCCTTCACCTTCGCTGGTCACGCCAACGATCGTCAGGCCCTTCTCGCCCCACGAGCTCTGCAGCTCGTTGAGGTGGGGGACCTGACTGCCGCAGGGGCCTCACCAGTAGGCGAAGAACTCGAGCAGCACCGCGCGGCCGAGGAAATCGTCGTAGGTCTTCGCTCCCGTCTGGGAGAGGCCTTCGAGTTCCACCGGCGGCAACTTGCTGCCCACCGCCTGCGCGCGCGCGGGCGCGCTCAGGACGACCCCGCCAAACAGGGCGAGGCCAAGGAGGAGCTTCTGGAAGATGCGCATGGGATTCGTGGTTCGGGCGCCGGAGTGGCGCGCCTTGAAGTGCGGCCCAAGATAGCGCTCCGCGGGCCCTCTGGGGCCCCTTCCGCCGGTTCGCGGCGCCGAACGCTACTCTTTCCGCCCCGCATGAAGCCCGAAGACGAAGAATTCACGCTCCCCGAGGACGAGACGCCCGACGAAGGCCGCCTCGTGCGCCTCAACAAGTACCTCGCCGACCACGGCATCGCCTCGCGCCGCAAGTGCGACGAGCTGATCGCCAAGGGCAAGGTCACGGTCGACGGTGAGATCTGCACCGAGCTCGGCACGAAGATCGACCCCGCGACACAGGAGATCGACGTCGACGGCGTCGTGCTGCGCCCCGAGCGCACCGAGCCGAAGTACTACCTGCTGCACAAGCCGCGGGGCGTCGTGTGCACCAACGAGCGCCGCGAGGCGCGCCTGCGCGCGATCGACCTGATCACCGACCCCTCCAAGGGGCGCATCTACACCGTCGGGCGCCTCGACGAGGACTCGACCGGCCTGATCCTGCTCACCAACGACGGCGAATTCGCCAATCGCATCGCGCATCCGCGCTACGGCGTGACGAAGACCTACTCGGTGCGCCTGCGCGGCCGCATCGAGGGCGAGTCGATCGAGCGCGTGCAGAAGGGCGTGCGCCTCTCGGAAGGCTGGACGGCGCCGGCCTTCGTCAAGGTGCTCAAGCGCACCAACGAGTGGTCGCTCGTCACCTGCACGCTCAACGAAGGCAAGAACCGCGAGGTGCGCCGCATTTTCGCGGCCGTCGGCCACAACGTGCTCGACCTGCGCCGCACGCACATCGGCACGCTCTCCGACCGCACGCTGAAGGAAGGCAAGTGGCGGCCGCTCTTGCGCGCGGAGGTGACGGAGCTGCTCGACCAGTCGAAGTCGAAGAGCGGCGCCGCGGGCGTCGAGGACCGGCGCGAGGATCCGCGCGTGCGCTTCTTCCGCGCCCAGCCGCCGCAAGGGCCCGGGCCGGAACGGCGCG
>JABWBL010000545.1 GCA_013360535.1 Planctomycetaceae bacterium | reverse complement strand
CGCGCCTGCGCCGCAACGGAGGTGGAGCGTGAGCCTGCGCGCCCAGCTCTCGCTCGGACTGTGCGTCACGCTGGCCGTGCTCGGCCTGTGGACCTGCCTCGTGCAGTCGCGCAACCACGAGCGCGCCGAGTCGCTCTCGCGCATCCAGCGCCAGTGGGAAATGGTCAACGCCGCCAACGCCCAGGCGCGGGCGGTCGTCTCGTCGCACGTGCCGGGTGTGGCCAACTCCGACCTCTCGGCCGGGGCCCAACGCCGCACGGCGTCGCCTGAGAGGAGCGCCCCGTGAACGTCGACGCCGAATTCCCGTCCGCCAGCGGCCTTCGTCCGATCAGCGCCTTCTTCCTGATCGCGGTCGTGCTTTCGCTCGCCGGCATCTGGGTGGGGAGCACCGCGCTCGCCCGCAAGGAGTCGAGCCGCGACTGGGAGCAGACCGAGAAGGATCCGCCGCCGGCCTACACGATCACCGACAACGGCGGCCGTCCGCTGGCGCTGTTCGTGCAGCGGCTCGATCTCGTGCTCAGCCCGAACGCGATGTGGCAGGCGCACACGCCCGAGCGCATCGCGAGCCTGCTGGCCGGCGTGCTCGGCCGCGACGCGACCGAGCTCGCGCACCTGATGATGCCCGACGCCAAGGACGGCATCGTGCGCACGGGGCTCGTGCTCGACGCGACGATGGCCTCGCGCATCCAGACCTGGATCGAGACCGGCAGCCCCGACGGCCAGACCGTGCGGGCGCCGCTCGACGGCATGTGGATCGCGCGGGGCGAGCAGCAGAGCTACACGCTGCACTGGGCGCCGTTCCACCTGCTCAGCCAGCGCGAGCGCGCTCGCCACGGGGAGCAGTTCGAGCAGAAGCCGCGCAAGTGGGCGCGCCACATCGCCGACGGACTCGCGCTGTGCGCGATGGGGACCGACGCGATCGTGCCCGGTGGCGACGAAGAGGCGCTCGAGACCCAGCGCGAGGCGGTGTGGAGCGCGCTCCTGCCGACGACCTACTGCATCGCCGTGCGCGGCTTCGAGGCCTCGAAGGCGCCGGCCCTGATCGACGCGCTGCTCAAGGAGAAGGTCGCGTTCCACCAGATGCGCATCGAGCGCGGCCGCGACCGTCAGTATCCGGCCGGGCGCTTCCCGTTCCTCGGCACGTGGGGCTACGTCGACCGTCCGGTCGCGCGCGCGTGGTCGGATCGGGTGCTCGAGCTCGGCGACGGCGGCACGCCCAGTGCGACGGCGCTCTCGGCGCTCGCCGACGACTCCGAGGAGTTCGAGGCGATCAGCCAGCGCGTGCGCAACGCCGCGAACGAACAGCAGTACGAAGAGGCGCTGGCCGAGCTCGAGGCCTTCCGCAACCGCGCGGCCTGGGAGCTCGCTGCGCAGCCGTTGCCGCTGACCGGGCTCGAGCGCGCCTGCGACCGCTTGCTCGCCGACGAAGGACACTGGGGTTTCCTCGAGAGCGAAGCTTCGGGCTACACCTTCCTGCGCCACCGCGCGGTGCGCGCCGACGATGCGCGCTCGTACTTCCTCTCCTCGAACGCGCCCAGCGATCCGCCGCGCGTCGTCACGACCTTCGACCTGATGCTGCAGCGTCAGGTCGGGATCGCGCTCGAGGAGCTGATGGAGAAGCACCGCCCGGCGCTGGCGATGGCGATCGCGCTCGACCTCGCGAGTGGTGACGTGCTCGCGGTCGACTCGCGCACGGCCTACCCGCTGCTCGGCTTCGCGCCGCTGGGGTACGAGTTCACGCCGGGCTCGACCTTCAAGGTCAACGTGATGGCCTGCGCGCTCGAGGCCGGCGTCGTGCGGCCGACGGACGTGTTCGACGTCGGACAGGGCACGTACAACTTCCAGGGCCGGACGATCCGCGAGGCGGAGTCGAGCGCCAAGGGCCTGCTCAGCGCCTCGGCCTGTCTCGCGAACTCGGTCAACGCCGGGCTCGTGCAGATCGGCACGCGTGTGCCCGACGACTTCATGCGCGCGCACCTGCGCTCGCTGCACTACTCCGAGGCGCCCAAGGCCGGATTCGGCGGCGAACGCCCGGGGTACCTGCCCAAGCTGCCGTGGACGCACAAGTGGACGCACGCCTCGATCACGTTCGGCCACGAGCTGAAGGTCACGCTGTGGCAGCACGCCGCGGGCCTTGCCTCGATCGTGCGTGGGGGCGAGTGGCGGCCGCTGCGTGTGCTCGACGCGATCGAACAGGGTGGCGAGCGCTACACGCTGCCGCACGCGTCGCCCGAGCGCGTGTTCCAGCCTGAGACCAGCGCCACGATTCGCGACATGATGCGCATGGGCGCGCGCGAAGGCACCGGCAAGCCGGTGGCGAGCCCGGAGAAGCTCCCCGGCCTCGACGTCGGCACCAAGACCGGCACGGCGCAGAAGGTCGGCACGGAAGTGTGCGCGCACCACGAGCTCGAGCACCAGGCCGCGCACTGGCAGCAGGGCACGCGCTGCTCGCGCGAGTGCCGCCGCACGCTCGTCGGCAAGCCCAAGGACCACGCCAACTGCTACACGTCGAGCATGTGCATCTGGGGCCACGTCGAGGGCTCCACGCGCGACGTGCTGGTGCTCGTGGTCGTCGAGGAATCGCGCAAGGGCAAGTACGGCTCGGCGGTCGCCGGCCCGACGGCCGTGCGCATCCTCAAGGAAGCCCTCGGCCGCACCCGCAATGGCGTGCCGGTCGTCGAGCCGCTGGCGCCGGGCTTCGCGCCCGCGCTCGGCGCT
>JABWBL010000026.1 GCA_013360535.1 Planctomycetaceae bacterium | reverse complement strand
GACCTCAAAAAGTCCGGTGCGGTCGAAAACGACGGACGTCCAGCGACATCCGCGGCTCCCCGCTCGCGCGATCGTGCGCTCGTGAATTGGGCGGGCTAGCCCGCGGCGCGGGTGAAGCGGAACAGGTCCGGCCAGCTCCACTTGCGGGCGGAGAAGGCCTCGCGCTCGGTCAGGACGAGCACGTAGTCGCAGTAGGGCTCGGGGCAGGCGAGCAGGGCGGCGCGGTCGCGCTCGGGGCCGGTATCGGTCACCCGGAGGGTCTCGAAGCAGCGGGGGCAGACGGGGTCGGTATCGCGGGGCGTGGTCATGACAGGCGCAGTCGCAGGGGGTGCTCGGGCGGGCGCGAGGGCGGCGCGGGTGGCCCGGTTCGTTCCGAGCCTCACCACCGCGCCCCAAGTCGGGCCGGGCCAAGGACCTGCGTTCTGGCTTCGACAACATCGGACAGGCGCCTGAAGGTCCGGCAAAGGACTGCGCAAAGCTGGTCCAAGCTTGGGCCGCGGACCTCGGGTCGAGCGGCCTACTGGTCGGACAGCGCGCTTGCGTTACGCTGGTGCGCTTTCACGAACCGCCCGGAATCCTCGGGGGAGTCTCCCTGACCGGCGCCGTCCATCCCTCCACGAACGCCATGACGACCATGACCCAGGTCCCCCCGGCTGACTTCAAGGCCGAGCTCGAGAAGCTCTTCGGGCTGAAGAGCGTCTCCTACAAGTACAACCTCTCGAAGGAAGAGCTGTTCCACGAGGCGATCGCGAACGACCGCGGCCGCGTCAAGAAGGACGGCCCGAGCAACGCCCAGAAGGCGTTCGCGACCAAGCTCGGGATCAAGGGGCCGCTCGTCTACTACACCGACCCCGACTGCACGGGTCGCCGCGTCAAGGACACCTACGCGGTGTGCTGGCCGGAAGTCGCCGACGAGATCTGGTGGAAGGACGACGTCCAGCGCTACGACCCGGCCAAGTACGAGGCCCTGCTCGCGCGCGTCGTCGCCCACCTGAACGAGAAGAAGGCGAGCCTGTACGTCAAGGACGTCTTCATGGGCGCGGACCCCGAGTTCGCGGTGCCCTACCGCTTCGTCGGCGAGTACGCGACGCACGCGATGTTCGCCCACAACATGTTCCCCAAGGACCTGGTGGGCGTGAAGGACGTCGCGGCGCGCCGCTGGACGATGCTCAACGCGCCGTCCTTCGTCTGCATCCCCGAGCGTGACGGCTGCCGCGCCGAGTGCGCCGTCATCATCGACATCAAGAACAAGATCTGCCTCGTCGCGGGCCGCATGGACTACTGCGGCGTCGTGAAGAAGACGATCTTCACGGTCGGCAACTACCTCCTGCCCAAGCAGGGCCGCCTCTCGATGCACTGCTCGGCCAACGTCGGCCCGCGCGGCGACGGCGCGATCCTGTTCGGCCTCTCGGGCACGGGCAAGACGACGCTCTCGGCCGACCCCGACCGGCGGCTCATCGGCGACGACGAGACGATCTGGAGCGACAACGGCCTGTGCAACCTCGAGGACGGCTGCTACGCCAAGCTGATCGACCTCTCGAAGGAAGCCGAGCCCGTGATCGCCGCCGCGCTCTCCAAGCCCGGCACGATCATCGAGAACGTCCCGGCGCTGCCCGGCAAGACGATGGCCGAGTGCGATCCGCAGGAGCTCGACCTCACCGACCGCTCGATCAACGAGAACACGCGCTTCAGCTACCCGCTGAGCGCGAACCCCAACGTGATGCCGAACGCCCGGGGTCCGCACCCGGAGACGATCGTGCTGCTGACGGCCGACGCCTTCGGTGTCCTGCCGCCGGTCGCGATCCTCGACGCCGAGCAGGTCATGTACCACTTCGTCTCGGGCTTCACCGCCAAGCTCGCGGGCACCGAAGTCGGCGTCACCGAGCCCAAGGCGGCCTTCTCGGCCTGCTTCGGCGCGCCGTTCATGAGCCACAAGCCGTCGGTCTACGCCAAGCTCCTCGGCGAAAAGATGCAGAAGCACAAGGCGCGCTGCATCCTGCTCAACACGGGCTGGAGCGGCGGCCCCTTCGGCGTCGGCAAGCGCATGTCGATCAAGCACACGCGCGCGCTGCTCAACGCGGCCCTCGCCGGCGAGCTCGACAACGTCGCCACCGAGCAGCACCCGATCCTCAACCTCAAGATGCCCAAGTCCTGCCCGGGCGTCCCGGCCGAGGTCTTGAACCCGCGCAACACCTGGTCCGACAAGGAGGCCTACGACAAGGCCGCCACCAAGCTGCGCGACATGTTCCGCAAGAACTTCGACGACAAGGGCTTCGCCTCGCTCGGCATCAAGCCGGCGATGTGATCCACCCCGCGGCCGCGCTCACGCCCGGTCCGCACCCGTCTTTCCCCGCGGGGGCGCGTGACGAACGCGCCCCCGCGGTGCTTGAATGGCGCTCACGCGGAGCTCGCCGCACTCCAGATTTGCGTGACATCCATGAACACCCCGAAGCGAAACTCGCGCTGGATCTTTCTGTTCGTGGGCATCGTCATCGCGGGGTTCTGTTGGTGGCTCTTGCGACGAACCGTCGCCGAAGATGCGAGTGCGGCGGAGCGCGAGCTCGAGCGCAATTCGACGGTCGTGTCAGAAACACCGGTCGAAAGTGCAATTCCCGCTTCGACGCGCCGGACGGAGGTTGAGGCCCGCGAAGTCACGGAGACGGCCGAGACTTCCGAGCCGCAGGCCGTGGCGGCGAGCGAATTGACGTGGATCCAGGTTGTCGAGGCTGCCCGAGGAACGGGTATCGGCGGAGCGAGCCTGAATTTCGCCGATCCCAGGTACTCGCACGTCTGCGACATCACCGATGTCGAGGGCTTCGTGCAATTTGACGTCGAGGCGGTGCGGGAGCAGTTCAGCGCGCTCGACAGAAGGGAGTTAAGCGATTTGTGGGGGCTCGCGCTGCGGGTGGACGCGGCCGGGTGCGCGTCGTCGATCGTGCGGCTCGAAAGCGGACATGCAACGCGCGAGTCGGCGTTGGTCGTGACGCTCCAGCGCGAGTCCGCGCTGCTGTTCCTGCTCAAGAAGGCGAACGGCGATCCGCTCGTCGGCGCCACGGTTCGCGTCTCCGCGAAGGCGCTGGATTCGAGCGGCGATTGGCTGACTGACCTGAAACGCGAACGCGTGTTCAGCATGCAGCTCGACCCGCTGCTGGGCACGATGCGGCACGTCGGAGGCAGCGGAGCCCACGACTGGCAGGCCACGAGTGGTGAATCCGGACTCGCGCACGTGCGCGGCTTGCCTTCGGAGATCCCGCTGAGCGTCGTGATCTCCGGGTTCGGATTCACGCACGCGGTCGAGCTCACCCCGTCGAAGCTCTTCCTCGGTGAAGATCGAGTGGTCGAATGGAGCTCGCCTGTCCTGGGCCGAGTGCAGGGGCGACTGGTCGCGTGGGAGGGGCTCGATCTGAGCCGCTTTCACGTCGCCTTGGTCGCGGCGGGTCCACGCACGACACCGAGCGCGTTTCTCGAGGAGAACGAGCCGCTCCTGTCCCAGTCGAAGGCGCGCGCCGACGGCACGTTCGAGTTCGAGAGCGTTCCCCTTGGGCAGTACTACTGCGGGCTCGTTCCCAGCCGTCATCCCGCTGGACTCGCACCCGCGCAACGCCTCGCACTGACCGCTGTGGCTCCCGACATCGCCGTGACCCTGACCCTCGATCGCGGCGCCGCCATCGACGGCAGCATCGCGGGTGTCGCGGACTCCCGAGAGACGATCACGCTCGAGTTCCAGCGCGACGGCGTGCCCGGTGGAATCGAGCTCCGCTGCTCCGCATCGACCGATTTCCGCTTCCACGCCGAACCCCTTCCCCCGGGCACCTACACCATCCGCGGCCGTGGCAACATGGGCTCGAATGTCGTGCCGATCGACGCCGCGACCGGCCAGTTCGTGACCGTGTCCGTCGAGCGCTGAAGTCGCGGATGCCCCCGATGACTTGAGATGGAGGGTGGGCAGGAGCGGCGGGGCGTGGAAGACTCGGTGGCGGGCGCGGGCATCCCGTCGGCGCCGCTGGAGAGAAGGAGGACTCGCCGTGCGAACTTGGAAGCTGGTGGTGTCGCTGGTGCTGGGAGCCGGGGTGGTGCGGGCGCAGACGCCGTGCCTCGAGGTGGCGTCGAGCTGGAATGTCGACAGCCTGACGAACGCGCTGTGCGTGGCGGATCTCGATTCCGATGGTCTCGATGACACGATCACGGGCAGTCTGCTGCAGCCGTCGCTCACCGTGCGGCTGTCCCTGTCGACGGGCGTGCCGGGAGCGCCGCAGGTGGTTCCGCTCAGTTGGCCAGCGGAGACCGGCTCGATCGCGGCGGGGGACATCGACGGCGATCAGGATCTCGATCTGGTGGTCGGGCACGAGCCCGCGCTGACGGTGCTCCGCCAGACGGCGGCGGGCGTGTACACGCGCACCGAACTCGCGAGCTGGCCGTTCTCGATCGCAGACCTTGCGCTCGTGGACATCGACGGCGATCTCGATCTCGATGTCGTGGCCACGGACATCAACGCCGACCAGTTGCTCGTGCTCCGCAACGACGGCAGCGGGCAATTTGCGGCGCCGAGCGCGTCCGACAGCGCTTCGTGGGCGCAGCAAATGCTCGTGGCGGATCTGGATCTCGATCTCGACCTCGATGTCATCGTCGTCGGTCAAGGGGACGCGTTCGTCGAACCGCCGAACGTGCGGGTCTCGCTCAATCAGGGCGACGGCACGTTCGTGGTGCAACCCAAGGTCTTCTATCCCGGGATCGTGTACGTGCAGTTGCTCGACACGAATTCGGACGGCGCGCCCGAGCTCGTCGTCGCGCATCGGGACACCGGGCTGGTGCAGGTGCATCCCAACAACGCTGGGAATTTCGGCGCTCCCACGCAGTTCCAGCTGCCGAGCGCGATCCTCGGCGCGCACGCGGTCGATCTCGATTCCGACGGAGACCTCGAGCTCGTCGCCGGCGGCGCGGGAGGCCTGATCGTCAGCTGGAACGTCGGCGGAGCGCTCGTGCCTGTCGCACCGCTCGGTCCGTCGAACGCGCGTTACTTCTTCGACGGCGACTTCAACGGCGACGGCGCGCGTGACCTGTTCGTTCGCAGCGGAGCGGTCGTGCAGGGCCAGATCTCGATCCTGCGCGGCGGCTGCGTCGGGGTGCAGGAGTCGTTCTGCTTCGGCGACGGCTCCGCGACGCCGTGCCCGTGCGGCAACGACGGCGGCCCCGGCGGTGGTTGTGCCACCTCATCCGGCCTGGGCGCGGTGCTGAGCGCGAACGGCAGCGGCAGCGTCAGCGCCGACGACCTCGGCTTCGTCGCGAGCGGCATTCAGCCCGGTCGGCTCGCGCTCCTGCTCTGCACTCCCGACGCCGCGAACGGTGGCGCCGGAACGCCTTTCGGCGACGGCCTGCGTTGCCTGAGCGGTCCGCTGCGCCGCCTCGGCACGCGCTTCGCCGATCGCCACGGTCTCGCCACGTGGGCTCCCGGGCTCGCTTTGTTCGAGGCCTGGAGCGCCGGCCACACGCGTCGCTTCCAGGTCGGTTTCCGCGATACCACCGGCCCTTGCGGCAGCGGCTTCAACTTCACCCAGGGCCTCAAGGTGCAGTTCGGCCTGTGATTCGCTGACGGAAGGCTGCGGCATGCCACCGAAGCGGGGGCGCGTGACGAACGCGCCCCCGCGGTCGTCGTCGCTCGCCCTGGGAGTACTGCGGGCATGAGGGAGGAGCGACTGCCGCCGATCTTGCCCGTGGGCACCCGGGTGGTTTCACGCGTTACGCGCAAGGCGAGTGCGAGCGTGTCCGGCTTCGAAATCGGGGCCGTTGGAGAACTCGTCGAGGCGCCGGTCGATCCGCAGCATCGCTACGGCGTCCGGTTCGTCGATGGCGTCGAGGCGCGCACCTCTACGGCTTTCCTTCGCCCGACTCCGATTGGGACCTGCGCGGCGTGCACGTGCTGCCGTGGCGCGAGGTGGCCGGCCTCATCGAAGGCCCGGACACGACCACGATCGAGCGCATCGAGGACGGACTCGAGCTCGACCTCGTCACGCACGATGCGGCGAAGTTCATGCGCCTGATGCTCAGGCGCAACGGCTACGTGCTCGAGCAGCTCCACTCGCCGCTCGTTGTCGTGACCACGCCAGAGCACGAGGAGCTCAAGGAACTCGGCCGACAGTGCGTGACGCGCCACCACGGCCACCACTACCGCGGCTTCTTCGAGACGCAGTGGGGGCTGCTGGCGAAGGAGAACCCGCCTCGCGTGAAGCCGCTCCTCTATGCGTATCGCGTGCTGCTCACCGGCATCCACCTGCTGCGCTCGGGCGAGATCGAGGCCAACCTGCGCCATCTTCTCGCGCTCTACCCGCAAGTTGGCGTCGAGGACCTGATCGCGCGCAAGCTCGCCGGCGCCGAGCAAGGCGTGCTCCAGCCTGGCGAGCTCGAGCGGCACGAAGGCGCCTGCGCGCGCCTTCTCGATCAGCTCGCCGCTGCCGGCGCGACCTCCACGCTGCCCGAACTCCCGACCGCCCGGGACGGCCTCCACGACCTTCTGCTGCGCCTGCGAGCCTGATGCCGGACTTCGCGCTAGTGCTGCGACGGGGTGCGTAGGCGGGGTGGGGGGAGGGGAGTGGTATGGTGGGGCGAGATGAGTGAACCGAAGACGCACTACATGGCGGGGCTGAAGCTGTTCGGGTTGCAGAAGTTCGAGGAGGCGATCGCCGAGTACCGGCTCGCGCTCGAGCAGAAGCCGGACTGGGCGGAGGTGCTGCATGCGCTGGCGACGGCGCAGTCGAAGCTGGGGCGGCAGGAGGAGGCGATCGCGACGGTGAACCGCGTGATCGAGCTCACGCCGGCCGACCCGTTCGTGTTCACGAGCCTGTCGATCTTCCTGCAGCGGGCGGGGAAGATCGCGGATGCGGAGACGGCGGCGGCGAAGGCCCGCATGCTGGCTTGGAAGGAAGAGCTGAAGAAGAACCCGAACGCGCCGCCGCCGACGCCGCCGGGGCCGATGAACGTCGTCCAGTAGGGTCCGGGTTGGCCCGGCGCGGGCCTCTCGTGTTGCGAGTCTGAACCGTCTGCGCTGCTGACAGGCGGGACGCGTAGTTGTCCCTACGCACTTCGACCGGGGTGCATGCTCTCTGGGAGGAATACCGCGCGGAGAATCGTCCGCCGACGATGGGTCGTTCGGAGAGCGAACCTCGCCATGACCCTCGAAGACGCACCGCCGCCGGGCCTCGAAGACCGCACCTGTCTGGGGTGCGGAGGCACTGGGCCCGACGTCACTGCCGGTGCGCAGGCGCTGGCGCCGTTTGAGGAGCACCTGCGGCGCGCGCAGAAGATGGAGCTCGTCTCCAGCCTCGCCGGCGGCGTCTCGCACCACTTCAACAACCTGCTGATGGGCATCCTCGGCGCCAGCCGGCTCGCGGCGCGGCAGCTCGACGAGGGACACCCGGCCTTGCCGTACCTCGCGGAGATCGCGGCGGCGGCGGATCGCGGCACGGAGCTGACGCGCAAGCTGATCGCGCTCGGCCGGCCGCGTGAAGGCCACCAGCGGCCGCTGCGTGCGGGCGAGCTGCTCGAGCACGCCCGCGACATCCTGCGCGACCTGATCGCGGAAAACATCCGGCTCGAGCTCGTGCTCGACACGCCCGGAGCGCTCGTCCACGCCGATCCCGACCAGCTGCAGCAGGTGCTGATCAACCTGTCGCTCAACGCCCGCGACGCGATGCCCGACGGTGGCACCCTGACGCTCGGCGCCGGCACGCTGACGCTGGCGCGCGGCGACGCGCGGCTCGCGCCCCACATGCAGCCCGGCGAGTACGTCGTGCTCTCGGTGCGCGACACCGGCCGCGGCATGGATCCGGCGACGCTCACGCACGCCTTCGAGCCGTTCTACACGACCAAGTCGAGCGGCACGGGCCTGGGCCTCTACATCGTCTACGGCATCGTTCAATCGCTCGGCGGCCGCATCGACGTCGAGAGCCACGTCGGGCAGGGCACGCACTTCCGCATCCTCGTGCCGGCCTGGCGCGTGCCGACGCCCGAACCGGCGGCGACCGACCGGCGCCCGCGCATCCTCGTGGTCGAGGACGAGCGCCTGATCCGCGTCACGTTGCGCCACACGCTCGGCGCCAACGGCTTCGACGTGCTGCTCGCCGCCGACGCGGCCGAGGCGCGCTCGCAGTTCGAGACCTCGGGCGGCATCGACCTCCTGCTCAGCGACATGATCCTGCCGGGTGCGACCGGCGCGGACCTCGCGCGCGAGTTCACGGCCAAGGACCCGAACCTGCACGTGCTCTTCATGAGCGCCTACCCGCGCGACCTCCTGATGGCGCAGGGGCGCATCACGGCCGAGCAGCCGACGCTGGAGAAGCCCTTCAGCGAGGAGTCGCTCGTGGCGGCGGTGGCGCAGTCGCTCGGCAGCCTCGCGCCGCGCCAGTAGCGCAACTCCGTACTGGAGTCGCGCGCGTTCGTGGCCCTGATTGGGCGGATGGCCGACGCCCAGCGTTCGGCACCGGCCCGCGCCCCGATTCCGCAGCGTTCCGAGGAGGCTCCCATGAGCATCGCGCGCATCTGCCAGCACGACGTGGACACGGTCGAGGCCTACGAATCGGCCCGCACGGCGGCCCAGCGCATGGCGACGCGCTCGGTCGGCATGCTGGTCGTCGTCGACACGCGGCGGCGCCCGATCGGCGTGGTCACCGACCGCGACATCGCGCTGCGCTGCGCCGGCGAGGGCCGCGATCCGGCGACGACGCCGGTGACCGAGATCCAGACGCCGTCGCCGCAGGTCGTGAGCGCGTCGACGGAGGTCGAGGATGCGCTGACCGTGATGCGCACGCACGGCATCCGGCGGCTGCCGGTCGTCAACGCCTTGGGCGAGCTCGCGGGCGTCGTCACGCTCGACGACCTCGTGGTCAGCGCCGCGGACGAGCTGTGGCAGATGAGCCACGTGATCCGGCGCAGCTCGCCGGCGGTGCTCGCGACGGAAGTGCCCGACGTCGACTAACGCGGGCCGACGAGCGCGCGGTAGTGCTCGATCAAGCCGACGACATCGTCGTGGACGGAACGAACCGGGCGCTTGGGCGCGAGCTGCGCCCACAGGCCCGGCTCGTCGAGGAAGCGCCGCAGCACGCGCGCGAGGTCGGCGGGATCGTTCGGCCGGAAGCCGAGCGCGTTGCCGAAGCGCTCCGCGAGTTCGCGCATGCCGCCGTGGTCGCTCACCACCACCGGCATGCGCGCCATCACCGACTCGTGGATCGTCAGCGGCGCGTTTTCCCACCAGCGACTGGGCACCACGAGCACGTCGAGGCCCGCGAGGATCTCGGCGATGCGCTTGTTGTCGAAGCGCCCGCGGAAGTGCACGCCCGGGTGGCGGTTCGAGCGCTTCATCCCCTCGATGTAGCCCTCGGTCTTCGGTCCGGTGCCGGCGCCGAAGAGCTCGAGCGTCGCGCCTTCGTGCGGCAGCGATTGGAATGCTTCGACGAGCAAGTCCGGGCCCTTGGTCGGCATCAGCGTGCCGACGAAGCCGAAGCGCACGGGCCGCGCGGCCGGATCGCGCACGGGCCGCGGCGGCGCGGCGCGGAAGGGCGCGTCGTCCATGCCGTATTCGGAGAAGTGCAGGCGCTCCGCCGGCACGCCCTGCTCGACGAAACGCTCCATCAGGAAGCGCGACGGCGCGAGGATGCGGTCGGCCTTGAGCATGGCGTCGAGCAGGAGCTCGTTGCGGTGCAGGATCGGCGCTCGCCAGGCCTCGTCCGCGATGTACTTCAACGTGCGCAGCGGCAGCTTGAGCGCGCGCGTCGCCACGCCTTCGCCGCGGGTCTCCGCCGTGCGGCCGCGCACGTAGTTCGTGCCCCACTTGCGGAACCACACCGCGCGCCACGTACCGACGCACAGGGCGCAGCGCCACGGCTCGACCTGCTCGCACAGGTGGTTGCGCGGCGTGATGCGCTGGCCGCGCGGGCAGTGGTACCAGAAGTCGTGCAGCGTGAAGAGCGTCGGGATGCCGGCCTCGCGCGCGACCTGGAACACGCCGGCGGAGAGGCCGAGCGTGTGCTGCACGTGGATGACCTCCGGGCGCAGGTCGCGCAGGTACTCCGCGAAGCAGCGGTCGACGGTCGGATTCCAGTAGGTGATCTCGAGCCGGTGCGGCGAGCCGGGGAGCAGGTTGAGGCGCGTCACGGGCAGGCCGTCGACACGCTCTTCCACCCGCGCGAGGTTGGGGTGGTTGGGCCGCACGCCCGGCACGAAGACGTGCACGTCGTGGCCCAGCCGGGCGAGCTCGCGCGACACGGCCCACGTGTAGACCTCGGCCCCGGCCATCTGGTCCGGCGGGAATCCGTGGGCGACCTGCAGGATGCGCATCGTCTGGGGAGCTTCGGGCCGGGGGCGGAGCGAAGGGCCTATGCTATCGTCGCTTCGCACCGCTTCCCCCGATGCAATCGTCCCCTGAGCCCGTCACGGTCTTCCTCCCGGTCCTCAACGGGGGCGAGCGGCTCGAGCGGGTGCTCACGGCGATCCGAGGCCAGCGGACGCAGCGCCAAGTCCACCTGCGCGCGATCGATTCGGGCTCGAGCGACGGCTCGCGCGACGTGCTCGCCCGCCACGGCGTGCAGTTTCGCGAGATCTGGAAGCGCGAGTACGACCACGGCCTGACGCGCAACTGCGGCGTGCTCGAGTGTCCGACCGAGCTGATCGCGCTGCTCTCGCAGGACGCGCTCCCGGCCAACCCCGACTGGCTCGAGAACCTGCTCGCGCCCTTCGAGGACCCGCTCGTCGCCGGAACCTGGGCCCGTCAGGTCCCGCAGCCCGCCTGCCATCCCTACCAGCGCATCAACCTCTCCGCGCACATGGCCGCCGCGCAGGCCAACCGCGTCACCGAGCCGCTCAGTCCCACCGAATGGGCCGCTCTCGAGCCCTCCGACCGCATGCGCATCCTCGTGTTCGACAACGTGTCGAGCGCCGTCCGCAAGAGCGTGATCCGCCGCCATCCGTTCCCCAAGAGCATGTTCGGCGAGGACGTCGAGTGGGCGCGCACCGTGCTCCTGCACGGCTACCGGCTCGTGTTCGCCGCCAACGCCGTGGTCGAGCACTCCCACGACGTCAACGTGGTCGAATTCTCGACCCGTGTCGCCCAGACGCACCAGGTCCGCCGGCGGCTCACCGACCACGACCCGATCCCGACGCTCCAGGACTTCGTCGTGCGCCTCGGCCAGACCACCGAGGCCTTCCGCAAGGCCTGCCGCGAAGCCGTCGACCTGCCCGAGGACTTCCGTCGCCACTGGGAAGGCTGCGCCAACCTCTGGGCGATGTGCCAGATCCAGGCCGCCTACCAAGGCGCCAAACAAGCCACCTACGACCCGCCGCGCGGCTGAGCGCGCCCACGCCTCAGTCGAGCTCGTCGCCCCAAGGCACGAACAGGAAATACCCACCCGTCTTCTCGCCGCGCCGCGAGCGGCGGAAGACGCGGCCGAGGAACGAGACGTCGCTCGAGTCCGGCCCCGAATCCCAGGTGAAGAACGGGAAGACATCCCGCTTCACGTGCTCGCCACGCTGCACGCGGCGGTAGAGCCCCCAGCCGAGGAGGAAGCGGTCTTCCTCGCCGGAGCGTTCCGACGAGACGCACCACAGGAGCGCGTCCCACTCGAGCCTGTCGCGCGTCCGCTGGTACTCCCACAGCAGGGGGATGCGGTTGTGGTGCTCCGCCCGCTCTCCGTCGTGCGCGCCGCCTTCGAGAACCAGCGAGTCCCAGAGGAACCAGTCGAACAGCAGTCCTGCGCGATCGCGGGCGAAGCGGGAGTCCGGGGCGTGCTCGCTGCGCCACTCCTCCAGCGGCGGCCGAACCGGCGGCTCCGAATCGTGCTCGACTCGCCCGATCAGCAGCAGGCGCGCGGTCCATGACTGGAACTCGCCCGAGGCATCGGGATCGTGGCTGTCGAATGAGGCGAGCAGTCCGCCACGGCGGAGCGAGGTCGGGGTCCGGACGTGGCGATACAGCGTGAAAGGGTCGAGCCAGTGCTCGTGCGCCTCCGTGTCGGCCCACTGCACCAGCGGACTCAGCCGCCAAGACTGGCCCCGCGGGTCCGAGACGTGGCGTCCGAGCCCGAGCAGGATGCGAGTGTCCTCGAGGTCCCGCGTCGGATCGGTCTCGCGCTCCCAAAGAGGCGCGAGGCGCGTCCAGCGGCGCTCGCCCGTGCGTTCGGACGCGTAGACCGGCCAGAGCACCGCGGTGTAGCTGTAGTCGTCACCGCGCCGGGCCGAGTGGTACAGCGGGCCGAGCACGTTGGTGAACGACTCGGCTCCGTCGTCGCTCCAGCCGCGCCCGCCCAAGGGCGTGACGACGTGGTGCCAGGGACCCTCGTCGCGCCGGTACGCGAGCGGGAACAGCACCCGGTCCTTGCGCGAGCCATCGGCGCTCGCAAATTGCCACCAGAACGGGAACAGCACCCGAGAGTCACTGCGGCGGCTGTGCCACCACAACGGGGCGAGCGCGAAGCTGTCTCCGAGCTCCCACCACAGCGGCGCGACGACGCGGACACCGCGCGTTTCGTCGCGCCAGTAGAGCGGGAAGAGTCCGTGGGGGCCCTCGCCGCCCTTGGTCCAGAAGACTGGGCCGACGAAGCGGGTTCGACCCCAGCCGAACAGCGGTGCGAGCCCCCAACTGCCGGTCGCGGCGTGGTGGTAGGCGGTCAGCGCCCAGAAACTGCCGTCGTCGAGGGAGACGTGCGCGAGCGGCCAGAGCAGGTCGAACTCGTCGCCGTCGCGCGCGGCGAGCGGCCGGACGGCGAAGCCCTGCTCGTCCCAGTCCGCCAGCGGCCACAGGAGCGCGCTGCTGCCGTGGTCGGACCAGTACAGCGGCCAGGCGTTCGTGCGTTGCGGCGTCGGCTCCGCGTCGGAGAACGGCGAGACGCGCACCATCCGGTCGAGCGAGGTGCAGCCCACCGCGAGCAGCGGCAGGACCGACACCAGGAGGCGCAGGAGGAACTTCACGGCGACGAGTCTCGCCCCGTGCCCGCCAGCCGCGCTCGCACTCCTTCTCAAGCCGTCGATTCGTGCTCCGAATCGATCGGCAGGGCCCGACTCAGCTCTCGGGTTCTTCGTCGATGCCGAGCAGCTTGCGGCCTTCGGGGGAGATGCGCTGGGGCGTCCACTGCGGCTCCCACACGACGGCGACGTCGGTGTTGGTGATGCCGGGGACGGTGTTGCAGCGGCGCTTGACGAAGTCGGGGATCGTCTTGGCTTCCGGGCAGGACTGCGACGTGAGCGTCATGGTCACCTTGCAGGTGGGGCCGTCGACCTTGACGTCGTAGATCAGGCCGAGATCGACGATGTTGACCGGGATCTCCGGATCGTAGACCTGGCGGAGCTGGGCATAGACGGCTTCGGTGGTGGTGTCGCTCATGGCGGTGGCGTGCTGTCGCACGGGCGGAACAGGATACCGGCGGCCTTCCGCGAGCGGCAAACCGGACCGGAAAGATGCGCTCAAGCGGCGCGGGAGCCGTCGCTGCGGCGGCGCAGGAGCGCGGGGCCGAGCTCGGCGACCAGATTGCCGGCGAGCAGCGCTCCGCCGCCGAAGTACAGCCAGCCCGAGGGCTCGTCGAAACCCAGCGCGAGGCCGAACAGGGAAGCCCAAACCGGCTCGATGGCGTAGACGATCGCGGCGCGGACCGGGTCGAGGTCGCGCTGGAACAGGTTCATCAGGCTGAGGGCCAGGACGGTCGCGAGCAGCGAGGCGAGCACGGTCGGGAGCCAGAAATCGCGCTGCCCGACGAGCTCGAGCAGCTTCGCCGGCTCCGGAGCGCCCTCGAGGCCGAGACCGAGGCCGAGCGTCGCCGCTCCGCCGACCGCGACGACGAGGAAACACACCAGCGTCACCGGCAGCGGCGTAGCCGCCTCGGCGCGTGCCACGCGGTCCTTCTGGGACTGCGATTTCGGGGGGCGGGTCTGCCTGCTGGTGGGCAACGAGAGCGACGGTCTCAGCGACGGGGCGCGCGAGTTGGCCGACGAGACGGTCGCCTTACCCCAGCTTGGCGAGGTCAGCTCCCTGAACGTCACCGTGGCTGCCGGTATCCTCCTCTACGAAGCTCTGCGCCAGCGCCGTGTTTCCCATAAATGATCACGAACGCCCACGACAGATTGCAGGGCCTGGGCCTTCAGCTGATTCTGCAACGATAGTGCGCCGCCCGTTAGGCTAAGCGTTAGTTCGCAGCGCGGGCGGCACGTCCGTCGCGCTTTCGTCACCCCGCTATCGCAGCGATTCAAGTCGGTTGGTTCGCCTGGCGGAAACCATTCTTGCAGCAGGCCGGCGAGCCGTATCAGTACTTGCTTTCAAGCTCGCCAGCCAATCTTCAGCGTGGCACTTGCTTGGAGTGGAGCGATGACGGGCGTGCGGTGGCCCCTGGTGGCCGTGGTGTCTTTGCTGTTGGGGCTGGCGGGTCTTGGTGTCATGGCCTACCAGCGCTACGCGTTGTTCGGCAGCCTGTGGGGCGAGGACGCTGCCGAGACGGCCTATCTGGACGAAGCCCCCCGCGCCGCGGACGAAGCACGGGGCTTGCCGGAGTTACC
>JABWBL010000544.1 GCA_013360535.1 Planctomycetaceae bacterium | reverse complement strand
GCGCCACACCCGACGCAGGCGCTGTCGGGCATCGGCCGCGCCGGCGTCGTCTTCGACCCGCCGGGTCCGCTCGGGCCCGCGTTGTACATCGCCGGGCGCGACCTCAGCGTGAGCGGCTCCGGCGGCAGCGCTCTCGTGCGCTTCGACGGCGCGAGCTTCAGCGACGTCGCGGGGACACCTTCCACTCCCGACGGCTTCACCGATCTCGCCGTCACGGACGAGCTGAGCGGCTCGCCGGAGCTGCTCGCACTGAGCGCGGGCGAGCTGCACCGCTTCGACGGCTCGACGTGGAACACGACTTTCGTCGGCCTCGACGCGACCGGCTCGCGCCTTGGGGTGTTCGACGACGGCGCGGGGCCAGCGGTGCACCTCGGACGGCACGTGCGGCTGCGCTCCGGCCAGCTCGAGGCCTTCGCGGCGCCCTTCGACCGCACACCGCGCGTCTTGCGAGCGCTCGGCCCGCAATCCGCGTTCGGCGAATGCCTGCTGTTCGGCGGCGACTTCACCAAGGTCGGCTCCGAGCTCTCGCTCGGCCTCGCGCGCTGGAACGATCCGTGCGCGGCGCTGCGCAGTTACTGCGCGGGCAAGCTCAACAGCGCCGGTTGCGTGCCGCACATCGTCTGGAGCGGCAGCGCGAGCCTCGCCGCGAACTCGTTCGTGATCTCGGCCGTCGACGTGCTCAACCAGAAGAGCGGACTCTTTTACTACTCGATTTGGGGCCGCAACTCGCTTCCGTACCAGGGCGGGACGCTGTGCGTGCGCTCGCCGCTCGCGCGCACGCCTGTCACCCAAAGCGGCGGCAGCACCGCGGGCAACGACTGCTCGGGCGTGCTCTCGCTCGACTTCGGGCCTTGGCTCGACGGCACCCCCAACCCGCAGCTCCAGCTCGGCACGACCGTCAACGGCCAGTGGTGGTACCGCGACCCCGCGAGCCCCTCGACGACCGGCCTCTCCGACGCGCTCGAGTTCGAGATCCGGCCCTGAGGCCGTGCATCGCCTGGCCCGCCCGATTCAGGACAGCGGCGGGAGCTGGGCGGCGCGGATGTAGGCGTGCTTGTAGACGAACAGGCCCGCGAGCACCGGGATCCACGCGAGCGCGGGCAGGGCGTAGACGAGCGGCAGGGCGGCGGCGACGCCGACGAGCAGGCCGAACTTGTAGGCCTTGAGGGGGCCGAGGCGCACCACGTCGAGGAACGCGGCGGCCTGGCGGGCGTTGTCGGTGTCGTGCTTGCCGTGGCGCTCGAGCACGACGAACACGCCGTGCAGGAAGAGCGAAACGATCGCGACGAGCTTGAGCGGCTCGTTCGCCGGATTCGCCGCGAGCAGCGCGACCGCACCGCAGGCCGCCGCCTGCACGAGCAGGTGGGGGAGCAGCTTCTTCGACTGCCACAGGTCGCGGCCTTCGCACTGCGCGAACAGGAACGCGGTGTAACCCGCGACGCCGAGGCCGAGCACCGCGTTGATCCAGCGCAGCGGTTGCAGCAACGCTCCGAACGCGCGCGGGTCGTCGCCAAATTGCTGCAGCGCGAGGATGCCGAGCGCGGCCGCGACCGTGCCCGTGAACGCCATCAGGATCCACGCGCCCTTGACGAGCCAGCTCTTCGTGTTCGGACGCGTCAGCAGCGTCAGGAACTTCATCGGGCGCTTGAGGTCCTCGACGAGCAGGAAGGTCGTGATCGCCGTGAAGACGAGCGCGATGAGCTCCGGCAGCATCCGCTGCCAGCCCACGTGCAGCCCGAAATGCCCCGCGAAGGGCGCGAGCATCGCCGCACCGGCGGCGAGGCCCTTGGTGACGAGGTAGGCGGAAACGCCGAGTCCCCACTGCACCTTGTGGCCCGCGTCGAGCACGGTGCGCACGTTCGGTGCCGTCGGCAAGCTCGCCGGCCACGCTTCGGGCTTCGTCGCGGGCTTCTCGCTCCAGATATACGTGTCCGGCCGCTCCGGAACGCCGGGTTGCAGCGCCTCGGGCAGCGTGTCGAGGTAGTGGACGTTCGGCCCGGTGCGCTGCTCGGCGCGGCGCACGAGCGTCGGATGCTCGGCCACCATCTTCGAGATCTTGCTCGCCGGGTCGTGCAGGTCGCCGAACACGATCGCTTCTTCCGGGCAGACGATCACGCAGGCCGGAGCGAGGTTCTGCTCGACGCGGTGCGCGCAGAAGTGGCACTTCTCGACGGCGCCCAGATCCTCGTTCAGGAAGATCGCGTCGTACGGGCAAGCCTGCATGCACGCGCGGCAGCCGATGCACGCGTCGCGGTCGATGTCGACGATGCCGTCGGGGCGCTTGTCGAGCGCCGTCACCGGGCAGATCGTCACGCACGGCGCCTTCGTGCAGTGGTTGCAGCGCAGCACGGAGAAGTGGCGCTTGATCGCCGGGAACGTGCCCTTCTCGGTGTACTTGACCCAGGTGCGGAAGCTGCCGAGCGGAACGTCGTTCTCGCTCTTGCAGGCGACGGTGCAGGCGTGACAGCCGATGCACCGCCGGTGATCCATCAGGAAGCCGAACTGCATGGGGCGGACATGCTAGCGGCGGGGGAGCGCCGGCTCGCGGGTTTCTCTGCCGCCGGCGCGCTTGCCGGGAACCGGGATTCCACGAGCGGCGAGCAGTCTCCGTCGAGTCCTCGCCCGTGAAGCCCCGTCTCGAACTGTCGCGTTTCCTCCCTGCGTTGCTGCTCGCGCTGGCCGCCGTGCTGGGGGCCTGTGCCGCGCCCCGGCTCGCGCCGGGAC
>JABWBL010000543.1 GCA_013360535.1 Planctomycetaceae bacterium | reverse complement strand
GTCGCCGCCGGCACAGAATTCGCCGACGGCCTTCCCCTGAAAGCCCCCCAGAGCCACGTCGCCTGACTCGCGTTTCCACACCGATTGACAACAGCTCCGCTTTCACCCTCGGATTGCCGACGGCAGCGCCCTCGCAACCACATTCCTCTTGCTCGCGCTTCCTTCCTCGCGCCGAACCTTCGACTTCGCGTCACGTCTCCGGCCACGCGCCGTCGCCCAACTCGGTTCTCCCTCCTTCATCCCTCCGCTCCCGTCCGCGCTCTCCGGCGAACTCCGACCCCCTTCCACCCGCCGTTTCCTCTGGCCTCCGGTTTTCCTCCGCTTCCTCCGCCCTCCGTGTTCGCCGACTGCGCCGACGCACCGTCGCGAACCGAGCAGCGGAGCCCGGAGAAGTGACGAGCGGCTCGAATCAAGCGGGCCCGCGTGCTCGTGGGAGCACGCGGGCCCGCAGAAGAAGCGAGAGCAGGGGGCGAGCTAGTCGACCTTGACCTCGGGCACCTGCAGGGCGACCTTGTCGCGCTTCTCGCGCTCGAAGGCGTAGCTCCACTCGGACGAGCGCACGCGCGCCTGGTAGGTCTTGCGGCGGCGGCGGACCTCGAACCAGTCGGAGATCAGCTCGGGGTTGCGGATCATCGCCGAGAGCCGCTCGAGCTTGCGCAGCAGGCGGTTCTTCAGGCTGCGCGTGGTCTTGGCGTGGATCTTGAGCAGGCGCTCGCGGTCGGCGTGCAGCTGCTGGAACGTGAAGACCGGGTGCTTGAAGGACTCGGTGCCGTGCCAGTAGTGGAAGTCGACCTCGGCCATGTCCTTGAGCAGCATCGGCTTGAGCTGCTCGTAGATCTCGGTGCCGGGGATCGGCTGCAGGATCGAGAGGTGGATCTGGTCGGGGCGCGTCTGCTCGACGATCCACTCCGTCATCCGGTGGTCCTTCTCCTGCTCCTGCGGGAAGCCGTACATCAGGAAGTACTTGAAGGTCATCCCGACTTCGCGGTTGAGCTTGGCCGCCGCGAGGATCTTCTCGGTCGTCAGGCCCTTCTTGACCGACACGAGCACGTCCGGCGAGCCGGACTCGAGCCCGTAGTAGATCTTCACGCAGCCCGCCTTCTTCATCCAGCGCAGCAGCTCGAAGTCCATCGTGTCCAGGCGCGACTCGCAGCTCCACTCGAAGAAGAGACCGCGGCGGATGATCTCCTCGCAGATCGCCTTGACGCGCTTCTTCTGGATCGTGAAGAGGTCGTCGAAGAACATGAACTGCGGCGGGTTGTACGTCTTGAGCAGGTGCTCGATCAGGTCGACGACCTTGGTCGGGCTCATCGCGCGGTACTGGCGCGGCGTCATCTCCGCGTCGCAGAACGTGCAGGCGTACGGGCAACCGCGCGAGGTGATCAGGTTCACCGACGGGTTGATCATCAGCCGAAGGAACTTCGGCATGTCGTACAGGTGGTAGGCCGGGTACGGCACGTCGTCCATCTTCTTGATGAGCGGACGGCGCGGGTTGCGCACGAGCTGGCCGTCGTCGCCGACGTAGGTCATCCCGAGGATCTCGGGCCACTTCGAGCGATCCTTGTAGCTCTCGAGGATCTCCGGCAGCGTCAGGTCACCTTCGCCCTGCACGCAGATGTCGGCGGCGCCGGCCCCGAGGAAGAACTCGGGGTTCGTCGTCGGGTGCGGGCCGCCCATGATCACGAAGCGACCGATTTCGGTCTTGGCGATCAGGCCGAGCTCGCGCGCACGGCGCGCGTTGGGTGTCAGCGTCGAGATGCCGACGACGTCGGCCCACTCCATCGCGGCACGGAGCGTGTCCATGTCCTCGATCGAATCGTCGTAGATCTTCACCTCGTAGCCGCGCTCGAGCAGCCCGGCGGCGAGGATCGCGATGCCCAAGGGCGGGATGATCTCGTCGCGGGCACCGTTGCCCGTGGCGACGCCATCCTGGGCGAACAGAGCGGCGGCCTGTTCCCGGAGGGCTTGGCTCTTGGCGTAGATCAGGGCGACTTTCGGCTGCATGCGGGACGCCTCGGCGGCGGGAAGGTCTCTGGGAGCGGGTCAGGAGGTGCGGCGTCGGCGGGCGACGGAGCGTCAGGGCGGCTGCGGCTGCTCCCCGGCCAGAGCCTACCCCCCTCGTGCAGACGAGGCGGGGTTCTGGAGCAGGAAGTGCCGAAACTGTGGTCAAAGACTACCGCGAACGTGAGATTGGGCAAGCGCGGGGGGGATTGGGCTCCATCAAGCCTTGGTAGACTCCGGCCCGCCATGACGCCCAAGAGCCCCAAGAACCCCGCGGAAGGGGCGGCCGGAGCGGGCCCCCAGAGCTTCGACGAGCGCCTCGCCCGGCTGGAACAGATCGTGGCCGAGCTCGAGCAGGGCAGGGTCGGCCTCGAGGACGCCATCGCGCGCTACCAGGAGGGCACCGAGCTCGTCCGCGGCTGCCGGGAACTGCTCGATCACTTCCAAAAGCGCGTCGAGGAGCTGACCGAGGCCGGTTCGAAGCCCTACGCGGGCGACCCCGACGCCGGGGCCTGAGCGTGGACGCGCCCTCGATCGAGGTCTGGCTCTCCGACACCCAAGGGTGGATCGAGGGCGAGCTGGCAAGCCGCCTGAGGCGCACCCACGGCGTGCCGCCGGTGCTCGCCGAGGCGCTGGAATACGCGGTCCTGGGCGGCGGCAAGCGTTTCCGCGCGGCGCTGGTGCGCCTCGTGGCGCGCTGGCATGGCGCGAGTGACGCGGAATGCGCT
>JABWBL010000542.1 GCA_013360535.1 Planctomycetaceae bacterium | reverse complement strand
GTGGCGAAGCCCGCAGCAGCCGCCGCGAAGCCCGCCGCTCCGTCGGTGCGCAGCGCCGCCGAGTCGGCCGCGAGCAAGGTCAAGTCCGGTGCGGCCGCCAAGCCCGCCGCGAGGAAGGGCAAGGACGAGGAGGGCTCCGGCGAGAAGCGCGAGCGCCACCACTTCGAGCACAAGAAGAAGAGCATGGCCCCGGCCATGATCGGCCTCGGAGGCCTGCTGCTCTTCGGCGGTGCGGCCTACTGGTACTTCGGGATCAAGCTCCCCGCGGACGACAAGGTCAAGCAGGAGCTCGAGGCTGCCGCGACGGCCAAGCGCCTCGCGCAGGTGGCAGAGCAAGCCGCCAAGGACAAGGCGGAAATGGACGCGGCCAACGCGAAGCACATCGGCGACCTCGCCGGCGCCGCCGCCCAGAAGGGCGAGGACGTCGCGATCCCCGATGCCGCCGAAGCGACGGACAAGACCGCCAAGGAAGCGTCGGCGCCGAGCAAGAAGCCGGAGGCGTCGCACGACTCGGGCTCCGACAAGGCGATCGAGGAGATCGACCTCCTGGCGCTTCCGGTGCTCCCCAAGTACTCGAAGAGCACCGACGAGGAGTGGGACAAGTACCAGGCCGACGCCAAGCTGCTGACCGACCCGGCTTCGGGCGCCGCGGGCAACCGCGCCGGCAAGCGCATCGAGGAAGCCGGCCGCGCGGCCGTTCCGGCGTTGCTCAACCAGTTCCGCACGATCAACCCCGCGGTCGAGGACGGCTTCCGCGCCGGCGACCTGATCCAGAAGATGCTCGAGCGCATCTGCAAGGGCATGAACTACGGCTGGAAGTACTCCACCGAACCGAAGGACGTCTACTACAACAAGAAGGCGATCCAGAACTGGTTCAAGAGGTGGCAGGACATCGGCGAGGACGACGTCGCCTGGGCCAAGTTCACCAAGCAGGACGTGAAGAAGGCCGAAGCCGACACGGAAGGTGGCGACGCCCCCGCGGCGAAGCCCGCCAGCGGCCTCGACGACTTCTAGTCGCGCAGCGTCGGCTCCACTCGCGGCCGCGTTCCCGCTCGGGAGCGCGGCCGCGGCCGTTTGGGGGTCAGGGGCGAGGCGCCGTCGAACGCGCGGCGCCGTCGCGGCGCGGATCGGAGACCCCCATCACCGCCCCATCGGACCGCACCCCGATGGCCTGCACGGACGCGAAGCGCTCCTTCGAGCGCTCGACCTCGTGCCCACGCCGCTCCAGCTCGTCGGCGACATCCACCGGGAAGTCGCGTTCGACACGTGTCACGCGTGGACTCCACTGCTGGTGCAGCCGCGGCGCCGCGACGGCCGCGTCGAGTTCTTCTCCGAACGCGAGCACGCGCAGCAAGACCTGCGTCACCGCGCTGATGATGCGCGGCCCGCCCGGACTGCCGAGCACGAGCTCGACCCGCCCGTCCTTGCGCACGATCGTCGGCGTCATCGACGACAGCGGCCGCGCGCCCGCTCGGATGCGGTTCGCGGAGCTTCCGACGAGGCCAAACTGGTTGCGCGCGCCGCCTCCAAGCGCGAAGTCGTCGAGCTCGTTGTTGAGCAGGAAGCCCGCGCCGCGCACGACACGCCCGCTGCCGAAGCTCGAGTTCAGTGTCGTCGTGAGCGACACCGCGTTGCCCTCGCGATCGACTACCGACAGGTGCGTCGTGTTCATGCCTTCGGCACGCAGCACCGGCACACGCTCGGGGCTCGCGCGTTCGGCGATCGACGCGGCGGTGCGTTGTGCCCACTCCTCCGAGAGCAGTTCCTCCACAGGCACCGCCACGAAATCGGGATCGCCGAGCACCTCGGCGCGCTCCGCGAAGCTCGCGCGGAACGCCTCCGCGAGCTCGTGAGCGAATCGTGCGTCCCAACTTGCGCCGAAGGCCTGCCGCAGCTCCAGGACGCCGAGCACCTGGAGCAACACGATCCCGCCCGAACTCGGCGGCGGCATCGTCCACACTTCGCGACCGCGGAACGTGGCCCGCAGCGGCTCGCGCCACTTCGGCCTGTACTCCGCGAGGTCCTCCGGCGTGACCCAGCCGCGCTCCCAGAGCGCCCCGCTCGGGAGCGCGAGCGCCGCGCGCGCGAGCTCCTCGACCAGCGCATCGGCCGTGGCCCCGAAATAGAACCCGCGCGAGCCCTCCAACGCGTAGCGCTCGAGCGTGAGTGCGAGCTCCGGCTGCACGAGCACATCGCCCGCGCGCAGAGGCTCGCCGAACGGATAGAACAGCTCGCGTGCCGCGCTGCTGCGCTCGAGGCGCTCCCGATCCTCCGCGTCGCGCAAGTCCTCGGCCAAGGACTGCGGCACGACAAAACCCTCGCGCGCGAGCCTGACCGCCGGCGTGCACAGCTGCGCGAGCGTGAAGCGCCCGGAGCCGCAGCGCGCGAGCAATTCCTCGAGCCCCGCCGGGCTCCCCGGCACTCCGACCGCGAGCGGACTCCAAAGGAGCAACTCCCCCAGCGCGCGCCCTTCGTCATCGAAGAGCCGCGCCGGATCCGCGTCGGCCGGAGCGACCTCGCGGAAGTCGAGCGCACGCACCTCGCCCCCGTTCGAGCACCACAGCGCAAAACCGCCCCCGCCGAGATTGCCGGCCTGCGGATACACCACCGCGAGCGCGAGCGCCGTCGCCACGGCCGCATCGGCTGCGTTCCCGCCCTGCGCGAGAATGCTCGCGCCGACGTCCGCCGCCAGCGGTTGTTCGCACACGACGACTCCGGCCTGCAACGCGGCCGTGCCCGA
>JABWBL010000541.1 GCA_013360535.1 Planctomycetaceae bacterium | reverse complement strand
CGAGCTCACGCCCGACGACCTGCTCGGCCTGCTCGTCCCCGCGCGCGGCCGCCGCCTGCGCCTCGAGGAAGTCGAGCGCGCCTGCGGGCTGTCGCTCGCTTCGCTGCCGCTCCCGCTGTTCGCGTGGGGCCTCGACTCCATCTAGCCTGCGACCTATAGATGCGCGGCCCGCGATGCTGCGGGGCCGCCGCGACTCCCACGATGAACCACGAACTGCCGCACGCCATCCGTTACCAGACCCCCGAGACTCCCGACGGCGTGGTGCGCCGCGTGCAGGCCGACAGTTCCGGCCGCGCGACCGTTTCGGTCGAGATCGAGTTCAAGGTCAGCCGCGAGTTCAAGGAGCGCTGCCAGGGCTCCGCGCGCTCGGTCGCGTTCGCGGCGCGCAGCCGCATCGCGCGGCTGGGCATCGATGTCGAGCCGACGAGCGAGATCGCCTTCGAGAACGGGCGCGCGATGCTCGCCGCGCGGCTCTCGGCCAACGTCGCCGAGTACGGCCTCGACCGCTTCCTGCCCGAGCTGATCGTCCCCGGTGTCAAGCTCGGGCGGCTCGTGCTCGTGCGCGAGGAGAACCAGCTCTCGCCGGAGCAGATCTACGCCTCGCTCGCGCACAACGAGTTCCAGCTTCCCTCGGGCTTCTCGATCGACGCCGAGGGCGCCTTCACGATCCAGACGCACAAGGTGCGCTACGCGCTCTCGAAGGCGCTGACGCTGCAGGACGCGCTCGCGATCCTGACGCAGGACGACGGCAAGAGCATCCTCAACCGCATGCAGGTGCCGCGCGCGATCGACAACCTCGTGATTCCCGCCGGCCACGGCGTGATCACGTCGTGCTCGATGTTCCTGCACAAGCACTACGTCGTGATCGACCCCGACGCGGGCGCGCTCGGTCGCCACCTGAACGCGATCGTGCTCGACCCGGTCTCGACGCGCGGCACGCGCGTGTTCCTCGAGATCCACAACAGTTCCGACCGCCAGATCGTCAACCCGTTCGTCAAGGCGCGCATCTACACCGCCGACGAGCGCGACGTCGCGCCGCGCGTGTTCGCTTCGGCGCAGGTGCCGCCGGCGGCGCTGGGCGAGACCATGATGGTCGCCGCCGAAGCGGCCGTCATGCCGAGCTTCGAGCAGGTCAAGGCCTACTACGCCGAGCACCTGCCCGACATGGCGGAGAAGAGCTACCAGAACCGGCCGCTGCTCGTGGCCGAGGACTGGCGCGCGGTCGCGACCGGCAAGCTGCCGGTGCTCGTCTCGACGCGGCCCGCGGGCCAGCGCAGTCCGGTCAGCTTGCGCTCGACGCTCGACTACTCGCGCGTCGGCCGCGAGGCGGACCAGTTCGCGACGCACATGCTCGAGCAGCTGCCCGTCGGCAAGCGCTCGACCTTGCTGCTGTCCTACTTCCCCAACCTGATCGAGCACATCGCGATCTGCAGCGCGGTGCTCTCCAAGCGCATCGGCACGGTCGTCTTCCGGCGCGCGTCCTTCGAGCACGGCCAGTTCTTCTCGGCCAACGACCACGTGCGCCTCGCCGACTACGAGGCGCTCGGCGCCCGCGTGATCTGGTGCAACGACGACCGCGGCCATCTCGCCGTGCACGCCTTCCGCGGCCTGCGCGGCTACTTCGTCGAGCCGCACGAGGTGCAGCGCTTCAAGAGCACGCTCGTGCTCGCGGTGTACGGATCGGCGGAAAAGCTCGGGCCCGACGAGGCCAAGGGCCTGCGCGAGTTCCTGGGACAGGTGAAGGAGCTCTTCGGCGGCCAGATCGCCATCCTCACCGGCGGCGGCCCCGGCGCGATGCAGCAGGCCACCGACAGCGCGCTCGAGCAGGGCCTGCTCGTCGGCGCGAACTACATCGAGACCATCGATCAGGCCACCAACAAGGCCGCGCACTTCTACCAGTGCTTCCAGGACCGCAACCGCCACAACCGCCAGCGCTGGTTCGACATCGCGAGCTTCGTCGTGTTCTGCGTCGGCGGCCTCGGCACGCTCGAGGAGGTCGGCCTCACGCTGACCGACATGAAACTCGGCATGGTCGAGCGTGGCCCGGTCGTGTTCTTCGGCAACTACGGCGACGACGTGTACTGGTCGCACCTGAAGGAACAGCTCGCGCGCATGGTCGAGGCCAAGCGCGCACCGGGCTGGATCAACGAGAACATCCTGTTCACCGGCGACGCCTCGCGCATCACGGGGTTCTACAAGAAGGTTCTCGGACTCGGTTGAGAGCCCTTTCGGGCTCTCAAGATGCTCATGGGCCGTCGCCTTGCGGCGTCGGCCGGGAGCCCTTTCGGGCTCTCAAGATGCTCATGGGCCGTCGCCTTGCGGCGTCGGCCGGGAGCCCGTTCGAGCTCTCAAGATGCTCATGGGCCGTCGCCTTGCGGCGTCGGCCGGGAGCCCGTTCGAGCTGTCGAGCCGCTGGTTGGGCCGTCGTGATGCGGCGGCGCGCTGCGCGCGCTTGGGTCGCGTGAATTCGTCGCGCGCTCCGGAAGCCGCGTGCGGCGCGCGTAGACTGCGGCGCCCGTGCGCACTGCTGTCTTCAAGGCCCTGGCGACCGTCTCGATCTGGGGGTCGTCGTTCCTCGCGATCCGCGTGGCGCTCGAGGGTGCGACGCCGTGGGGCGTCGTGTGGATGCGCAGCACGCTGGCGGCGGTGCTCCTGTTCGCGCTGCTCGGACTCCGCGGCCAGCCGCTCCTGCCCGAGCGCCGTGACCGCGCGCGCTGCGTCGTGCTCGGCCTCGTCGGCGCGGCGCACTTCCTGATCCAG
>JABWBL010000540.1 GCA_013360535.1 Planctomycetaceae bacterium | reverse complement strand
GCGGGCGGGCTCGAGCGGGGCGGCTGGTCGGCCTCCGGGGTGCTCACGCAGGACACCAGAGCCAGCGCGAGGAGCGGGGTCGGACGGAGGCGCATGGGCGGAGGGGATCTCAGGTCGCAGCATAGCCCGGAGCGGGGTCGAGACCTATGGCGCCGAGGCGAACTCGGGAGGGTGAGACGCCGCTGGGCGTGGAGCGGGCGCGAGCCATTTCCGGCGGCGCTCTTTGAACCTCGAGGAACCGACAGGAAGATGCGGGGGCCTCCGGTCGTCCACCGTGCGACGGACTCCGCGCTCCCGCGGCGCCGTCGTCGGCCGAGCTCCGCCTTCCATGACCCACCGCGTGATCCAAGCCCTGCGCCTCGCCGCCCTCGCGGGGGCGGCCTCGCTGCTGTTCGCCTCCTGCGACAACCCGGCCTGCGTCTACAGCGGCAACTGCGGCAGCGGAGGCGGCGGGGGAGGTGGCGGCGGCGTCGGCACCGAGGCCTCGGTGCTGCCCTCGACCAACCTGTGGCTGAATCCGGCCGAACCCACGGTCGAGAGCTTCTTCCCGACCGGCACGCAGATCGCGACCACGACGCCGATCGCGATCGTGTTCAGCGAGTCGATGGCGCAGTCGACGCTCGCGAGCGCCTTCCAGATCGCGATCGCGGGCACCGGACAGGGGATTCCGGTCTCCGCCACGCTCTCGGCGGACGGGCGTGTCGCCGTCCTGATCCCGACCGTCGCGCTGCAGGCCGACACCGACTACGAAGTGGGCTGGCGCGACAACGCGCTGATCACCGACCTGCAGGGGTCGAAGCTCGCGCGACCGTCCGACGGCATCGTCGGGACTTTCTCGACTGCCGCGACCGACCCGACGGCGCCGCGGATCGTGATGACGTTCCCGCCGGACAACGCGACGGGGCAGGGGCTCAGCCCCGAGGTGCTCGTGCTGTTCGACCGCCCGGTCAACGTGACCGCGCCTTCGTGGGTCGTGCGCGTCGGCAACAACCCGCCCGCGCAGAACCCGGCGCCGACGGCGCTCACGATCTCGGCCGGTCAGGCCTCGATCGAGGACCGGCGCGGCTGGCGCTGGCGCAGCGCGAATCCGGCCGGTGTTCCGGCGGAGCTGCAGATCAACTCGGTGGTCAGCGTGCAGCTCTCGCCGAGCACCGCGCCGATCACGGCCGTCGGCGGCACGACGTCGGTGGCGGACACGACGTTCGACTTCACGCTCGCGCCCTTTGGCACGCCGCGCTCGATCGACGTGCTGTCGCTGCCCTTCGACGCGATCGGCAAGGCGAACCTCGACGGGCTCGACCCGTCGGCGGCGCTCGAGATGGAGCTGTGGCTGTACGGCTCGGACACGGCCGACCTGCTCGACCTGTACGTGATCGGCACGGGCACCGGCACGCCGGCCAAGCTGATCACGCTGTTCCGCGAGGTCGAGCTCGGCACGCTGGCGAGCTACGACCCGCTGCCGCTCAACCACGACACGGGCGAGACGGTGAAGATTGGCGAGGGCGAGCTCGACCTCGCTTCGGCCACCGCGCCGCTCGCGTTGCGCCTCGCCGAAGGCAGCGTGTTCCTCGCGGCGTCGCTGCGCCGCGGCAGCGTGCGCTCGCCGGCCTTCGTGCTCGACACCGACCTCGACGCGTCGGGCTCGCAGGGGCTCCTGCTCGACGTCACGCCGCCGGAATTCACCGGTTTTGGCACCTCGGGGACCAACACGACGACGTTCTCGAGCGACCAGGCGGACCTCGTGGTCGTCGGTCGCGCCAACGAGCAGATCCGTTCGGTCGAGGTCGTCAGCGGTGCCAGCGACAATGGCTTCCGGCCCGACGTGGTCGCGTCGCGCGCCGATGGGCTGTTCATCGCGGCTCCGGTCGCGCTCGGCCTCGTCGATCCGGCGCTCGGCGTCCCGCAGCTCGAGATGGTGCTCTACGACCGCGCCTACAATCCCGCGGTTTCCACGGTGTTCGCGAGCTTCCTGCAGACCGGCGCCGTCGGTCCCGGGCTCGCGGTGCCCGGCGCGGCGACGCAGTTCCAGGTCAGCGTGCACGATGCGCGCACGAACGCCCCGATCGCCGGTGCGCGCGTGATCGTGCACGACTTCAACCTCGGCACGAGCACGCTCGTCGACTTCGACACGACCGACGTGCAGGGCTTCGCGATCGTCGACGCGGCGCTCGCGAGCGAGTCGATCGTGACGGTCGAGGCCACGGGCTACGACCTGTGGAGCTTCCACGGTGCGCGCGTCTCGAGCCTGCGCGTGCCGCTCTCGGCGACGAACCTCCTTCCGGGCGTTGGCGCGGGCACGGTCTCGAACACCTCGGCCTTCACGAGCTTCGAGCGCGCCGTCAGCGACTCGCGTCGGCTCGAGGGCGCGGCACCGACGTCGACGGTCTCGGGCTGCACGACGGTCGGGAGCATCTCGGCTTGCCAGTACGGCCCGCTGACGCTGCGGCCCGGTCCGCTCGGGGCGCTCAGCTTCTTCGCGACCGTCACGCCGGCGAGCGCCTTCACGTTCAGCGCGACGAGCTTCCTGCGCTCGTTCGCGATCGAGCTGCCGATTCCGCCCGCGACGCCGGGCAGCCCGTCGGCGGCGTCGATCTCGACCACGGTGCTGCTCGACGATGCGTCGGTGGACACCGAGGATCGGGTGCTCGAAGGACCGGCGGCGGTGCTCGACGCCTCGACGGCGCTCGGCCTCCTGCTCTCCAACCCCGACGGCGCGCCGCGCATCACGGTCGAGGGCAACGTTCCGGGCATCGCCGGTGCGGTGGTCGTCGGCCGCGGAGCCGCGCTCGACGCCATCGGCAG
>JABWBL010000539.1 GCA_013360535.1 Planctomycetaceae bacterium | reverse complement strand
GGAACGCGTTGCGGCCCGCGCGGCAGGCGTCGCGCATCGCGGCGGCCATGCGCAGCGGCTCGCGCGCGCCTGCGATCGCCGTGTTGAGCAGCACGCCCGCGACGCCGAGCTCCATCGCGAGAGCGACGTCGGAAGCCGTGCCGACGCCGGCGTCGACGAGGATCGGCACGCGCACGAGCTCCATCAGGATCCGGATCGCGTTGGGGTTGAGCACCCCGAGCCCCGAACCGATCGGCGAGCCCGCGGGCATCACGGCGACGGCGCCGAGCTCCGCGAGGTGCACACCCAGGCGCGGGTCATCGGAGCAGTACACCATCACGTCGAAGCCCTGCTTCACGAGCTCGCGCGTCGCCTCGAGCGTGCCGACGGGATCGGGCAAGAGCGTCTTGGGGTCGCCGAGCACCTCGAGCTTCACGAGCGGCGTGTCGAGCAGCTCGCGCGCGAGCTCCGCCGTGCGGATCGCGGTCGCTGCGTCGAAGCAGCCGGCCGTGTTGGGCAGGATCACGTAGCGCGAGCGGTCGATGTAGTCGAGCAGCGACGGACCGGCGTTGCGGTCGAGGTTGACGCGCCGCACCGCGACGGTGACGCAGTCGGTGCCCGAGATCTCGAGCGCCTCGCGCGTCTGTTCGAAGCTCGCGTACTTGCCCGTGCCGACGAGCAGCCGCGAGCGCAGCGTGGTGCGGCCGACCTGAAGCGGCTCGTCCGAGAGGTACGGCGGGATCGGTTGCGTCAAGGTACTAGCCTCCTCCGACGAGAGTGACGACTTCGAGCTCGTCCCCCGGCTGCAGCGCGGTGCTCGCGTGCTCGGCGCGGCGCACGATGCGCCCGTTGCGCTCGACGGCGACGACCTCGGGCCGCAGGCCGAGCCCGGCGACCAGCGCCGCCACGCTCGTGCCCTCGGGCACCGACTTCGCCTCGCCGTTCAGGCGGATCTCGATCTGCATCGCGTGCGTCCTCGTCCGAGCGCCGCAGGATAGCCGCACGCCCCGCGCCGCCTCAAGCCGTCACTCGACGCGCAGGAAGACGCATTTGAGGTAGCTCGACTCGGGCAGCACGAGCAGCGCCGAGTGGTCGGGAGAGGCGCCGAGCAGCTCCTCCAGATACACCGCGCGGCCGGAGAGGTGCGCCGCCTGCGCGATCACGGCCACGAAGTGCTCGGCCTTCATAGCGTGCGAGCACGAGGCGCTGACGAGCTGGCCCCCGGGCTCGACGAGCTTGAGCGCGCGCAGGTTGAGCTCGCGATACCCACGTTCGGCGCCCTCGAGCTCAGCCTTGTTGCGCGCGAAGGCCGGCGGGTCGATCACGACGACGCCGAAGCGCCCGTCGAGGTCCGCGCGCGTGCGCAGGTCGCGCATCACGTCGACACGCTCGAAGCTGAGCTTGTCCGCGACTCCGTTGCGCTGCGCGTTGCGCCGCGCGCGCTCGAGCGCCGATTCGGACTGGTCGAGGCACAGGACCTGCGTCGCGCCCGCGAGCGCCGCGCGCACGGCGAACAGTCCGTCGTAGCAGAAGGCGTCGAGCATCGCCCGCCCGCGCGAAAGCTCCGCCGCGCGACGGCGGTTGAAGCGCTGGTCGAGGTAGTGGCCGGTCTTGTGGCCGTGCAACACGTCGACTTCGTACGTGAGCCCGTCCTCGAGCACGTCGAGCTGCTCCGGCACCGCTCCACGCAGCACTTCGACACGCTTCTCGAGGCCCTCGAGGCGCCGCACGCTCGCATCGGAACGGTCGACGACCGCACGCGGCTCCCCGCACAGCTCGACCAGCGCGTCGACGAAGGTCGGGATCAGCCGATCCGCGCCCGGAGTGCCGCTCTGCAGCACGAACACGCCCGCGTAGTGGTCGATCACGAGCCCCGGCACGAGGTCGGCGTCCCCCGCGAGCAGGCGACAGGCGCCACGCGGGTCCCACAGGCCCATGCGCTTGCGCGCCGCGAGCGCGCGCGCGAGCTGCGCCTTCCAGAATCCCGGCCCGGGTTCCTCCTCGCTGCGCGAGAAGAGCCGCACGCGGATCTTCGACTCCGCGCTGTACAGGCCCCAGCCGAGCAGGCGCTCGTCCGGCCCGTTCACGGCGACGACGTCCCCCGGCTCCGCCTCCGTCGCCACGACGTCGTCGGCGAAGATCCACGGATGCCCGCTGTCGGCCCGCCGACGACCCCGCCCGCTCAAGCGCACTCTCGCCACGTTCGCTGCTTTCTCCGCTACTTCTTCGCTTCCGTCGCCACCAGCGCCTCGAAGCGCGGATCGCCGCGCAGGGACTCGAGGTCCGGATCACCCTTGGCCCAGTTCTGCTGCCGCTCGCGCGCCCCCGGTTGCGTGCGCATCTCCGCGAGGTCGCGTGCGAGGTAGTCGAGCGCGAGCTCGCGCTCGCCGAGCAGCGCCCACGTGCAGGCCAGGTTGTAGTAGTTCGCCGGCAGCACGCGCAGGTCGGCGAGCGCCGCGCGCGCCTCGTCGCGCCGTCCAGCGCGCGCGCGATAACAGGCCAGCATCACGCGCATGAAGTCGCTCTGGTCGAGCTCGTAGGCGCGCTCGAAGTACTCGAGCGCCTTCTGGCTCGCGCGCAGCTTGACGTTGGCGTTGACGGCGAGGCTGGTGAGCATCCCGGCGCGCTGCGCCTGCACGATCCGCTCGGACGAACTGTCCTCGCGCGAGCGCACTTCGCTCAGCGCACCGTCGAGCCGCGAGAGCGCGCGCTCGAAGACCTGCTCCGCCTCCGTGCCGCGCTCGAGGTCCATCAGCGCACCGCCGAGCGCCGACTCCGCCGCCGCGAGATACCGCGCGAGCGTGAGCTCGTCGAGCCGCCCTCGCAG
>JABWBL010000538.1 GCA_013360535.1 Planctomycetaceae bacterium | reverse complement strand
CGCCGTCCGCGCGTCACGAACTCGCGCCCCGTCTCTGCCTCGCGCGCGCGCAGGAAGCCCGCGCCCGTGACTCCCGCTTCCGCCGGATCGACGAGCTGCAGCGCGACGCAGTCGTGCTTGTGGCCCGCGTGCTGGATGGCCTTGAGCGCGTCGGGATCGTGCAGGTCCGAGAGCACGATCAGCAGCGTGCGCTCGCGCAGCGTCGGGATCAGCTCGCGCAGCCGCGCCCCGAGCGTCGTGCGCTCGTCGAAGCGGTGCGAACGCAGCTGCAGCAGCCACTGCATCACGCGCGCGCGCGACAGGCTGGGCTGGACGCGCATCGTGCGCTCGCCCGCGCCGATCACGCCGACCGGGCTGACGCGGTCGAGGCAGGCGAGCGCGAGGCCGCCGGCGATGTACAGCGCGAGCTCGTACTTGCTCGCCTTGCCCGACGCGAGCGTCATCGACGCCGACGTGTCGATCACGAGGTAGCAGGGCGTGCTCTTCGGCGCCTCGTACTCCTTGACGTACGGCTTGCGCGTGCGCGCCGTGACGCGCCAGTCGATCGAGCGGATCGGGTCGCCCCACTGGTAAGGCCGCGACTGCACGTACTCGGTGCCACTGCCGAGGTACGGCGACTTGTCGATGCCGTAGCTCAGGCTGTCGGCGAGCTTGCGGATCGCGATCGCGAACTGGCGCGCATCGAGCGTCGCCAGCTCCTCGACGTACCCTTCCTGCGCCTTCAGCGCCGGATCGACCTTCGTGGCCATCGAATTCAGGCCGAAATCTCGCCGCCCATCGCGCGCAGGATCTCGTCGAGCACCTGCCGGCCGGTCTTGCCCTCGGCGACGGCGCCGTACTTGAGGCGCATGCGGTGCAGCAGCGCGTCCTCGGCGAGCGAGTACAGGTCCTCGGGGATCACGTACGAGCGCCCGTGCATCAGCGCACGCGCGCGCGAGGCCTTGATCAGCGAGATGCCGGCGCGCGGGCTGCAACCGAGCTCGACATCGGGGTGCGAGCGCGTGCGGTGCACGACCTCGACCACGTGGTCGACGAACGTGTCGCTGACGTGGATCGAGTTGACCGACTCCATCGCTGCCACGACCTGATCGACGGAACCGACGGGCTGCTTCTCGAGCACGTCGAACTCCGTCTGCACGATCGCGCCCTTGTCCTGCTTCTGGATGCCGAGCGACGCGTTGCGCCGCAGCACCTCGCGCTCCTCGTCCGGCGTCGGATAGTCGAGGCGGTGCACGAGCATGAAGCGGTCGAGCTGCGCCTCGGGCAGCTCGAACGTGCCGGCCTGTTCGACGGGGTTCTGCGTCGCGATCACGAGGAACGGCGCGGGCAGGCGGAAGGTCTCGGGTCCGATCGTGACCTTGCGCTCCTGCATCGCCTCGAGCAGCGCGCCCTGCACCTTCGGCGCCGCGCGGTTGATCTCGTCGGCGAGCAGCAGGTTGGTGAAGATCGGCCCCTTGCGCACGCGGAACTCGTTCGTGCGCTGGTCGAGCACCTCGCTGCCGAGGATGTCGGACGGCAACAGGTCGATCGTGAACTGCACGCGCGAGAAGCCGAGGTCGATCGACTTGGAGAGCGCGGACACGAGCAGCGTCTTGGCGAGGCCCGGCACGCCCTGCAGCAGCAGGTGGCCACCGGAGAAGAGCGCGATCAGGAGGCGCTCGACCACGATGTCCTGCCCGACGACCACCGTGCCGACGCGCGCGCGCACCTTGCGGATGTAGTCCTCGGTCTGGGCGAGATCGACTTGGGACACGCGCGGCGACGTCGTCGTCATGTGGGAGCGGTCTGCGGTGGGTAGGCGGGGCGTCCGGGGCGGGACGACCGGCGGAATCGGGGCCGGGGCGACTGCGGGACGGCCCGGCGGGCGGGATCTTCCCAGAAAGCCGCGCAGCCGCCAGCGGTCGACTCGGACTTTTATCGCGCCCCCGCGGCGGCGTAACGGGATCCGTGCGGAGGTCGTGGCGAAGTCCCAATCCGGAGACGGGCTGGAACGGGCTGGAGCCGCTCGCCATCGTCTTGCGCCCCCCCGGACTGGATCAGGAGCGCATGGACCTTCACCAGCTTGCCGGAACGCTGACCAACCCGACCCTGCTGTTCTTCGTGCTCGGGCTCGTCGCGCGCCTCGTGCGCAGCGACCTCGAGATCCCGCAGGGCAGCGTCAAGTTCATCTCGCTCTACCTGCTGTTCAGCATCGGCTTCAACGGCGGCCAGGAGCTCGCGCACTCCGGCCTCGACGCCACGATCCTGAAGTGCCTCTCGCTCGGGATGGCGCTCGCCGCCGCGGTGCCGCTCTATACGTTCTTCCTGCTGCGCAAGCGCCTCGGCGTGCAGAACGCCGCCGCCGTCGCCGCCGCCTACGGCTCGGTGAGCGCCGTCACTTTCGTCGCCGCCACGGGCTTCCTCGAGGCGCGCCAGCTCACGTTTGGCGGCCACATGGTCGCGACCATGGCGCTGATGGAGAGCCCCGCGATCATCGTCGGCGTCATGCTGCTCCTGCGGCACGACCGCGAAGGTGGCGAGCACGGCTCGCTGCGCCACGTGCTGCACCACTCGCTGACCAACGGCAGCGTGCTCGTGCTGATGGGGAGCCTCCTGATCGGCGCCGTGGCCGACGCCAAGCAGGCCGAGGGCATCCGCCCCTTCACGACCGACATCTTCAAGGGCTTCCTCGCGGTGTTCCTGCTCGAGATGGGCATGGTCACGGCCTCGCGCCTGTCCGCGCTGCGCAGCTACGGCGCCTGGCCGTTCATCGCCGCGCTCGTGCTGCCGCTCGTCAACGGCTGCGCCGCGGCCTGGCTGAGCGCCTGGGGA
>JABWBL010000537.1 GCA_013360535.1 Planctomycetaceae bacterium | reverse complement strand
CACCGAAGCCGCCGAGGCCATGCGCCGCGAGGCGCGCGAGTGCGCCGAAGCCGTGCGCGCCGCCCTGCAACCCCACATCGGAGCCTGATCCCATGCACAAGCTCGTCCTGATTCGCCACGGCGAGAGCCAGTGGAACCGCGAGAACCGCTTCACCGGCTGGAAGGACGTCCCGCTGTCCGACAAGGGCGTCGGCGAGGCGCGCGAGGCCGGCAAGCGCCTGCGCGAGGCCGGTTTCGAGTTCGACGCCGCGTACACGTCGCTCCTGAAACGCGCGATCTCGACCCTGCAGCTCGTGCTGGACGAGCTCGACCAGCTCTGGCTGCCGGTCACCAAGGACTGGCGCCTCAACGAGCGCCACTACGGCGCGCTCACGGGCCTCGACAAGGCCGAGACCGCCGCGCGCCACGGTGAACAGCAGGTGCTTGTCTGGCGCCGCAGCTACGACATCCCGCCGCCGGCCTACGCCGCGGGCGACAAGGCGAACCCGTCGATCGACCGACGCTACGCGAAGCTCTCGCAGAGCGAGCTGCCGCTGACCGAGTCGCTCAAGGACACCGTCGCGCGGGTCGTGCCCTACTGGAACGCGCAGATCGCGCCCCGCGTGAAGGCGGGCGAGCGCCTGATCGTCGCCGCGCACGGCAACAGCCTGCGTGCGCTGGTCAAGCACCTCGACGGCATCGCCGACGACAAGATCGTCTCGCTCAACATCCCGACCGGCATCCCGCTCGTGTACGAGCTCGATGCGAACCTCAAGCCGCTCTCGAGCCGCTACCTCGCCTCCGACGCCGAAATCGCCGCCGCCCAGCACGCCGTCGCGAGCCAGGGCAAGGCGAAGCACTGAGACGCGCCATGTTCGAGTGGCTGCGTCGCCGCAAGTCCGCAGAGCCGCCGCGCCTCGACTTCGGCTCCGAACTCGAGTTCCACGCCGCCCCCTCCGGCGACGGCGAGCGCCGCCTCACCGCAGCGCTCGCACGCCTGCTGACCGAGGTTCCCGCGATCCAGCGCGCCTACCTCGCCCACGTCCGCTACGGCCCCGACCAGCCGCTCGACATGGCCCTCTGCCTCGTCGGCACCGAATCCGACGCCGCCTACGAGTCGATCCAAAAGCTCTTCCACGCCCTCTTCGAACAGGGCCAGCACCTCGACATCGTCTTCATCGACGCCACCGAAGAGACTCGCTTGCGCTCCGTCGCCTCACCCTTCTTCGGCGCCTGAACGCCGCGCTGCGTTCACCAGAGTGTTCGTCCAGCTCGAGACCTACTGCGGTCCGCCATGCTCGGCCAATGCGACTGAGTGCTTCACCTGGCGAAACGCAACAGGAACTGAGTTGTCGCTGCTAGCATCTTTGGCGTGAGTCTCCGGACCGTCGCCTCGAGCCTGCTCACCCTCGGTGCGGTCATCGTCGCCGGATGTGGTCCGGGCGCTGGTTCGCAGGATTCTCTGGGGTCCGACAGCGCCATCTCCCACGCAGCAGGAGCTCACGCAGTGGCGAGGCGACTCGACGTGCATGGGCCGCGTGTCACCGACGACGGCTTGATGGAACTGGCTGGACGGCCCGAGATCGAGCGCATCTGGATCCGGGGAACTCCCAACGTGACAGGTGCCGGCTTCAAGGCCTGCGGAACCTGGCCCAATCTCCGGTCCGTGTCACTGCTCAATGTCCCGATCAGCGATGCCACGGCGTTCGAGTTTGTCACTCGGAGCGAAACGCTCGAGGAGCTCAAAGTGTGCGCGCTGCAGCTTTCGCAGGAGCATGTGGCGCAGATCGCAGAGTCCGATTCCCTTTTGGAACTCTGGTTCCAGGAGGTGGAAGGCCTCGACGCCGAGAACCTCCTGCGACTAGGCAAGCTCTCCACGCTGCGCAGTCTCTCCATCGTCGATTGCCCAGGTGTCGAGCCCGAAGACATCGAGGCGCTTCAGGCACTTCTGCCTGCCTGCCCGATTCACTACAAGATGCTGAAGTAGCTCGCGTCCGAGACGGAGTCACGCCGTGCAGTTGGGGCGCAGTTCGCGGACGAAGTAGGGCTCGAAGGCGTCGATGTAGCGGCGCAGGTGCGGAGTGAGCGGCTCGAGAGCAGCGTGCGCAGCCTTGAGGTCGCTCGCGAGGAAGGCGCGCAGGCAGGAGGAGTGCGAAGTGGCGCCGAGCTTGTCGAAGGCGGCGAGGGTCTCGCGGAGCAAGGGAGCGCGAGTCGAGGCGAAGAAGGAGTCGCGGTCGAGTTCGAGGGCGCGCGCGGCGTGGAAGGCGAGGTGGGCGAGGCGGTCACGCTCAACGGCAGCAGCTCCTACGACCCGCTCGGGCTGGACCTGACCTACGCCTGGGTGCTGGCCGGCGCGCCCCAGGGCAGCGCGGCGGAGCTGACGGGCGCGGACACCGCGACCCCCTCGCTCACCGCTGACATGGGCGGGGTGTACGTCGCGGCGCTCACGGTGAACAACGGCTTCGCCGACTCCGTGGTCGACGCCGCCTTCGTGATCATCTCCACGGGCGACCCGCTTCCCCCGGTGGCGGACGCAGGCGCGGACATCCTGGACGGCCAGGACTGCCTGAACCTGGAGCTGGACGGCAGCGCCTCCTTCGACCCCAACGGCGACGAGCTGGGCTTCATGTGGTCGCTGCAGAGCGCGCCGTCGGGCTCGGACGTCGACAACTACACCTTCGCCGATCGCGAGGCCGCGCAGACCACCTTCTATCCCGACATCGCGGGAACCTATGTCTTCAGCCTGTCGGTGAACGACGGGTCGGAGTGGTCCTCGCCCGACACCATCACCGCCCAGGTCGACGAGCGCTTCGCCAACACGCCGCCGGTGGTC
>JABWBL010000536.1 GCA_013360535.1 Planctomycetaceae bacterium | reverse complement strand
CATAGAGGTCGACGTGCGGCAGCGCGGCCTCGAGCGCCGCGAGCGGGTCGCCGCTGGCCACGATCTCGGGCGTGAAGACGAGGTACAGGCGCGCGGCGCCGAGGCGGCGGCGCAGTTCGAGGGCATCGAGCACGGCGCCAACGGTAGCAGCCCGGTCACGAATCTCGTGCGCCGGTCGCCTATGCTGGAACTCCGATGCCGCTCGAGCTTCTCGTCCTCGCGCTCGTCCAGACTCAGGCCCCCGCAGCGCCGCAAGCTCCGCCGTCGCCGCCGTTCGTCGACGACACGAAGGCCCTGCCCGGTGTCGTGACGACCTGCGGCTCGCGCGCGAAGGACTACATCCTCGAGGTCGACGGCGGTGGAGTCGGGCTCGCGGATTTTGACGACGACGGCGATCTCGATCTCGTCGTCGTCGACGGTTCGACGTTCGAGCGTGTCGAAGCGGGCGAGCTCGGCTTTCCGCCGCGCCTGTTCCTCAACGACGGCACAGGGCACTTCGAGCTCGCGCCGAAAGAGTGGGATCTTGCGGCGCCGCGTTGGGGCATGGGTTGCGCGATCGGCGACATCGACGGCGATGGCTGGCTCGACCTGTTCGTGACGAGCTGGGGCTCGAACCGCGTCTACGTCAACCGCGATGGGAAGGGCTTCCTCGACGCGACGTTGCGCTGGATGCCGCTCGGTGCCGAGTGGAGCACGAGCGCCGCGTTCCTCGACTTCGACCGCGACGGGCGGCTCGACCTGTACGTCGCGAATTACCTGAATTTCGACCTGAAAACCGTGCCCGGTCCCGGCGGCGACTGCTCGTGGAAGGGACATGCCGTCATGTGCGGTCCCGAAGGGCTCGAACCGCAGCACGACCGGTTGTGGCGCAATGTCGGGCTTCGCGGCGGCGCGACGGGCGGGCTGGTCGACGCGTCGGTGGCCACGAAAGTGCGACCGGAGAGCGCGGCTTTCGCGCTGGGCGTGATGACGCTCGACTACGACCGCGACGGTGACACCGACCTCTACGTCGCCAACGACTCGACGCCGAACTTCCTGTGGGAGAACCAGGGTGACGGCACGTTCGAGGAGGTTGGTCTCGCGCGGGGCGTGAGCCACGACATGAACGGCAAGGAACAGGCCGGCATGGGCATCGCTTGCGGCGACATCGACGGCGACGGGCGCGAGGACCTGCTCGTCACCAACTTCTCCGGCGAGACCAACGCGCTCTACCTGTCGCGCGGAAACTACGGGTTTTCCGAGCGTTCCGGAGCGAGCGGCATCGCGGGCCCGAGCATGCAGCGGCTGGGCTGGGGCACCGCGCTCGCCGACTTCGACCTCGACGGGCGGCTCGATTCCTTCGCGCTCAACGGGCACGTGTACCCGCAGGCGGACCGGCCGGGCACCGACACCAGCTATGCCCAACCCGCGGATTTCTACCGCGGGCTCGCGAACGCGCGTTTCGCGATCGAGCCGCTCGTCGACGGCCCGCCGCGGGCGTGGCGCGCCTCGACCTTCGGCGACATCGACGGCGACGGCGACCTCGACGTCGTGGCGATCGAGATCGACGGCCCCGTGCGTGTGCTGCGCAATCGTGTGCGCGAGCCGGGCAAGGCTGCGGGGCCGCACTGGCTCGCGGTCGAGCTGCGCTCGAAGCAGGGCAACCGTTTCGCGCTCGGAGGTCACGTGAAGGCGGAGTGGGAGGGCGGCCAGCGCACGGCGGAGATCCGCACGAGCGGCGGCTACCAGTCGAGCGTTCCGGCCTGCGCGCACTTCGGACTCGGGGCGAGCGCGAAGGTGAAGCGCCTCGTCGCGACGTGGCCGTCGGGGCGCGAGCTCGTGCTCGAGAACGTCGCGGCGGACCGTCGGCTCGTGCTCGAGGAACCGGAGCCGTGAGCGTCGCGCTCGCGCTGCTCCTCACCGCCGTTCCGGCGCCGCCGGCGAAGCAGGCATCGGATTCCGCGCGGCTCGAGGCGCTCGCGCTCGATCCTTCGACTCTGCCCAAGGCGGCGCAGGGGCGCTGGTCGCAATGGAATCCCAAGGATCCGCTGCCTGAGGCGCTCGCGGGCGCGATGCAGCTCGCGCTCGTCGCCTACCAGGCCGCGGACTACCCGCGCGCGCTCGAGCTGCTGCCGCCGATCCTGCGCCGCGAACCCGACTTTCCGCCGGCGCTCTACCAGCTCGGGCTCGTGTACTTCCGCCTGCGTCGCTACGGGGACGGCGCGCGCACGTTCGAGCGTTTTGTCGCCGTCGCCCCGCACGAGCTCGGTGCGACGCAGGCGCTCGGGCACTGCTACTACACGCTCGGTGACTACGCGCGCGCGCAGGTGCACTACGAGAAGGTGCTCGCGCTCGCACCGAAGAGTTCCGAGGCCTGGCGTGGGCTCGGGCTCGCGCACTTGCGTCAGGGTGCCGCGGAGCGTGCGCTCGAGGCGCTCGATCGTTGTCTGGAGCTTCGGCCGGGGCACGCGGATGCGCTTTTGTGGCGCGCGCAGGCCCTGTTCGAGCTCGAGCGGCCGGGTGAGGCCCTGCTCGCGGTCACGACCGGACTCGAGGGGGCGCCGCACGAGCCCCGCGGCTGGTTCCTGCTCGCGCAGGTGCAATCCGAGCTCGGGCGCGACGAGGAGGCCAAGCTCTCCCGCGCGCGCTTCGCGGAGCTGTCGCGCATCGAGCAGGAGGTGCGCGCGCAGGAAGGGCTGCTCCTCTACGAGCCGCGTGCGGTCGAGCCGCTGCGGCGCCTCGTGATGCTCCATGGCGCGAGCCGCAACACGCGCGAGGCGCTCGAACTGCTCTCGCGGCTGCTCGAGGCCGCTCCCGACGATCTCGGCGCGCGGGTGC
>JABWBL010000535.1 GCA_013360535.1 Planctomycetaceae bacterium | reverse complement strand
ATCGTTCTTCAAGCGTGTGGGAGCGCTCCTGCGCAGCCAGCGCGAACTGCGGCGCACGCTCGCGGAGCTCGCCAGCGCCGGACTCGCCGAGGGCGTGCCCGCCGATCAAGTGCGCGAGACGCTCGAACTCGCCCGCCGCGCGCACCGCGCCACTCTCGCCGCGTCGCACTTCGAGGACTTGCGGGCGCTGATGGGGACGTGGCGTTACCTGCACCGCTGGGTGGCGCTCTACATGGTGCTGATCGTCGTCCTGCACATCGTCGCCGCGCTGCGTTACGCGCACTTCGGAGAGGTCGCACCGTGAGGCTCGCCCATCCCCGGCTGTGGCTCGGTCTGCTGTCGCTGGCGGTCGTCGTCGCGCTCGTGCTGCACGAGTCCGAGGAGACTTCGCCCGGACCGCTGACACGCGTCCACGCGGCCGTGCCCGAGCTCGTCGAGCGCGGCAGTTGCGAGCGTTGCCACGGCGATGGCGAGGTCACGCTGGCCGCCGCCTGCAGCGAGTGCCATCCGGAGATCGGCCGGCAGCTCGCGCAGAAGAAGGGCTTTCACGGTGCGCTGGAGGAGCCGAAGCTCGCGCGCTGCGGTGCCTGCCACGGCGAGCACCACGGCGACGCGCTCGCGCCCGTCGATGCGCGGGTGTTCGCGCTCGCCGGCGTCGCCGATCGTGCGGCGTTTCGCCACGACTTCGTCGACTGGCGCCTGGTCGGCGTTCACGAGCGCCTCGAGTGCTCGAAGTGCCACCGCAACGCCGACGTCGACGTGCTCGCGAGCGGCGCGAGCCGTTTCCTCGGGCTCGACCAGCGCTGCTCCAGCTGCCACGAGGATCCGCACAAGGGGCAGTTCGAGGAGCGTTGCGACTCCTGCCACGGTCAGGAAACGAAGTTCACCGACCTCGCCAACTTCGTGCACACCGACGAGCTCCCGCTGCGCGGAGCGCACGCGGCCGTCACTTGCGTGCAGTGCCATCCCAAGGACTCGGACCGTTCCGTCGAGGCCGTCGGCGGCAGCGGCGCCAGGCAGGTCGCGCGCGCCTGTCAGGACTGCCACGAGTCGCCGCACACGCCGTCGTTCGTGGTGGCGGCCGCAGCGCAGCTCGGACTCGCCGCGCGCGCGAGCTGCGTCGACTGCCATTCGATCCAACGCAAGGGCTTCGCCGTGCCCAAGCAGGAGTTCCGGCGCGAGCTGCACGCCGCGACCGGCTTCCGCATCGATTCCCCGCACGAGCAGGTGAAGTGCGAGGCCTGCCACGCGAGCTACGGCTCCGACGAGCCGTTCCCGCGCCGTTATCCCGGCCGCAAGCAGGACGACTGCGCGGCCTGCCATGCCGATCCGCACGCGGGGCAATTCGTCGACGAACGGGGCGCACAACCTGCCTGCGTCTCGTGCCACGCGCTCGAGGGCTTCAAGCCGCACCGCTTCGACGTCGCGAAACACGCCACGACGGCCTTCCCGCTCGAGGGCCAGCACGTCGAGACTCGCTGTGAGGACTGCCACGCGCGAGAAAGTGAAGCGCCGCGGCAGTTCGTCGGCACGAAGTCACGCTGCGAGGCCTGCCACACCGACGTGCACGGTGCGGCGTTCTACGCGACGGTCGCCGGCGGCCAGCGCGACTGTGAGAGCTGCCACGATCCGGCGAGCTTCGAGGCGGAGCACGGTTTCGACGCGCTCGCGCACGCCCGACGCGCGGGCTTCGAGCTCGCCGGTGCCCACGAGCGCGCGAAGTGCGAAGCTTGCCACAGGCGCGGCGAGACGGCCGACGGCGACGGGCGGCGCTTCGGTCGGGTCGCGGATGTCTTCGGGAAACCGGCGGATTCCTGCGCGACGTGCCATGCGGACGTCCACGCGGGCAAGTTCGACCTCGCGCACCTCTCGAAGTCCGTCGAGGGCCGCGAGACCTGCGAGCGCTGCCACACCGTCGAGAGCTTCGCAGACCGCGCGCACGGCTTCGACCACGGTCGCTGGACGTGGTTCGGGCTCGTCGGCGCCCACGCACGCGCCGAGTGCGACACGTGCCACAAGGAAACGCAGGCCAAGCCGCTTGTCGCACGCGCTCGGCAGCTCGTCGCGCCGCGCAAGCTCGGCCTCGTCGCTTCCGCGATCACGCGTGAGAACGCTCCGGCCTGCACGGTGTGCCACGCCGATGTGCACGAAGGCAGCTTCGATCGAGCGGGACAGCCCGTGCGCATCGAAGGGCGCGAAGGTTGCGCGCGTTGCCACACGCAGGATTCGTTCGCGAGCGGCGCCCGCGAGGCCTACGACCACGCGCTGTGGGCCGGTTTTGCGCTCGAAGGGCAGCATGCGCGTGCGGCCTGCGAGGCCTGCCACGTGCCCACGGGAGCGACGATGCCCGGCAAGCCGCGGCTGGGCCGCGCTGCCGGCGCGAGCTGCTCGGACTGCCACACCGATCCCCACGTCGGGCAGTTTGCGTCGCGTTCCTGCGAGGACTGCCACCGCTCGGCGGAGTCGTTCGCGACGCTCGTGTTCGACCACACGCGCGACGCGCGCTTCGCTCTCGACGCCAACCACGTGAAGCTCGCTTGTTCGGCTTGCCACAAGCCTTGGCCGGTCGCCGGCGGGCGCGCGGCGGTGCGTTACAAGCCGCTGGGGACGACCTGCGTCGAGTGCCACGGCTTCGAGAAGGGGAAGAACGAATGATCCGGCGCCTGAGTCTCCTCCCGCTGTGCTGTGCCGTCGCGAGCGCGCAGGACACGGCCTTCCGCCGCGTCGAAGCGCGCGTGACGGCGGTGACCGCGGGCGGCATCTACCTCGATCAGGGCTCCGACGCGGGCATCGAGCAGGGCGACCGCGCGCGCGTGTTCGGCGCCGGCGGCACGACGGTCGAGC
>JABWBL010000534.1 GCA_013360535.1 Planctomycetaceae bacterium | reverse complement strand
CGCGGCTGACGCTCGTCACCGACCTCGACGGCCGCTTCCAGTTCGACGGCGCCGAGCCGACGCTCTCGCGCCTGATGGTGCTGCATCCCGACTTCGCGCCCTTCCACGAGGAGCTCGCGGTCGTGCCCGGAACGCGTACGGAACGCATCGTGCGCCTCGCCGCGGCCGTGCGCGTCGCAGGCAGCGTGCGCCGCGTCGACTCGTCCCCCGCGAGTGGCGTCGAGATCGTCGTCCACGCCCCCGCCGAGTGGCTCGAGCTGCGCACGCTCACGGGCAAGGGCGGCGAGTTCACGCTGCGCGGCATCGGTCCGGGCCCGCTGCGGGCGCGCATCGGCGAGCAGGAGTCCTCGACGCTCGTCCCCTCCGGCCTCACGCACACCTGGAACGTGATGCTGCGCTGACGCTACTGCGCCGTGCTCTCGAGAAAGGCGCGGAAGCGCGCGGCGTTGGCCTCGACGGTGGCCTTGGGGCCGAGCAGGCGGACGTAGTAGGGACCAAACTCGCTCTCGATCACGGCCCCGAGGAGCTTCCACCCGGGTTCGTTCCAGCGCTCGCCGGACTCGGGCCCCTTCTCGGCGACGCACGTTCCCTCGAGCTCCGCCTCGTTCACGGCGCGGCCACCGATCTTCGAGTTCGAGAGCTTGAGACGCTCGCGCGAGTTCGAGCCGTCGGGCTGCGTGAACTGCTGCGACCAGCGTGTCCACTGCGCCTCGAGCGGCCCCATCCCGACCGGCCCGCGGTGCAGCACGAGCAGCTCCGCATCCTGCGTGTCGCCCTCGACACGCGGCACGCGCAGCTCGAACTTGCGCAGCGGCACCTTGGGGACGAGCGCCTCCCACTCGTCGGGCACGCGGAACGTGAGTTCGGTCTTCGGCGCCGGTCTTGCCTCGGATTCGGCGGGTTTGGCGGTCGCGGAGCCGCTGGGAGCCTCGACCCGGCCCGTCGGGGCCTCGCTCGCCGCGCTCTCCGGCGCAGCGGCCTCGATCGAGACCTCCTGCGATTCCTTGCAGCCGCAAGCGACCACCAACAGCAGCGCAGTCAGGCGTCTCATGCTCTCGTCTCCTTGCGCGGGACGGCCAGAACGTAGCCGTAGAGCGTCGCCACCGCGAGCCCCGAGGGCGCGAACCACGGCCACTCGACCTTCCAGCCCTGATCGGGAATCCACAGCACCAGCGCACAGCCCAGCGCCAGCGCCACCGACCGCACGAGCGTCGGCGCGAGCTCCTCCGGTCGCCGCACGATCCGCCCGAGAATCCACGCCAGCGCGAGCGCGGTGACGCCGAGCTTCAGCGCGACGAACGTCCACGGCTCGTGCCACGCGATGCCGACGACGGCGAGCACCGACAGCGGCGCCGCGTACGTGAGGCCACTCGCGTCGATGCGCCGGCCCGCGAAGTACGCCAGCGCGAACGTCGCGAGCACGGCGCCCTGCGTGTAGCCGGGCATCGACAGCGCGAGGTTGAGCACGTCCTTGAAGCGCGCGTCGCGCTGCACGACCTCGCACAGGGCCGCGATCACGCACAGGAGCACTCCGAAGCCGAGCACGAGCAGCTTCGACGCGCGCAGCGCGCGCTTCTCGGCCTGGGGCGTCTGGGGCACCTTGCCGCGCAGCACGAAGGCCGTCATCACCGTCTGCGACAGCGCCGCAAGGATCGAGTCGAGGCTCGAGATCGCCGCCGCGAAGGCGCCGGCGATGATCAGGCCTCTCACGCCCGCCGGCAGCACCTCGACGATGAAGATCGGGAAGATCCGGTCGGACTTCTCCGCGTACAGCGCCGCCGCCGAGCCGGACAGCGGATGCTGCGTGTAGTAGGCGTGCAGCGCGATGCCGAGCAACGCCACCGACACCGCGACGGCCATCGACAGGTAGCTCGCGAGCATCGCCTTCTGCGCCTCGCGCTTCGACTTGCAGCAGAACACGCGCTGCGCCATCAGCTGGTCGGTGCCGAACACTCCGACGCCGACGAGCGTGTTGGCGATGAGCGCGGCCCAGATCGTGTTGGCCTTCGCGAAGGTCGGCTCGAAGTCGAAGAAACGGAACTTGCCGGCCTGCTGCCCGAGCTCGACCACCGTCGCGACGCCGCCCTCGACGTGCGTCACCGCGTAGAAGGCCGACGCCACGATCGCCAGCAGGAAGATCACGAACAGCACCGCGTCGGTCCAGATCACCGTCGCCATGCCGCCGGCCCAGGTCCACAGGATCGCGACGACGCCGATCGCGCCGATCGCGGCCCACAGCCCCGGCACGCCCGTCGCGCGCTCGAAGGCCGCGAACTCGTCGAACAGCACGACCTGCAGCACGATCCCCGTCAGGTACACACGCGCCGCCTGCCCGAGCACGCCGCCGATCGAGAACAGCACGGTCGTGATCGTGCGCGCGCGGTCGCCGAGCGCTCGCGCCATGTAGTCGTAGGGGCTGTAGATCTCCTGCTCGAAGTACTTCGGGATCAGCCACAACGCGACGATCCAGCGCGCGAGGAAGAGCCCGATCAACCCGAGCTGCAGGTAGGTGATGTCGCCGCCCGTCTTGAACACCGTCGCCGGCAGGCTGATCAGCGTCACGGCGCTGATCTCCGTCGCGATGATCGACGCGCTGACCGCGTACCACGGCAGCGTGCGGCCACCGAGGAAGAACTCTCGGATCGTCGCGGGCTTGCCGGAGCTCAGCTTGCCGATCCAGTGCGTGAGCGCGAACAGCGCGAGCACCACCGTCCAGTCGAGCCACGTGAAGCCGCCCGCGAGGGCCGCCTGCGATCCGTCAGACACGCTCGCGGCTCCAGGCGTTCAGCGCGAGCGCGGCGGCTCCGAGCGCGGCGGCGTGTTCGAGGCGCGAGGTGTGCACGAGCTCGC
>JABWBL010000533.1 GCA_013360535.1 Planctomycetaceae bacterium | reverse complement strand
GCGGAGCCTCCTGCGACACGTGCGCCGCTGCCTACTGCGGGCCGCGCTTGCGGCGTCGCTCTTCGGCGCGGGCTTCGGCGGCCGCGCGCTTCTTCGCCTCGCCGTGCGCCTTGGCTTCCTTGATCGCGAGCAACAGCGTGTACCCCGCGAAGCCGCCGGCGCCGAGCACACCGAGCGAACCGAGGATCGCGAGGCTCTTCGAGGCGCCGTCGATGTCGAGCGTGAACGCCACGAGCAGGTTGACGAGGCCCCCCAGGCCAAAGAGCGGGATCACCATCGCCCAGCTGGGGTTGAACTTGCCGCCGAGCGCATAACCGTGCACCTGGCACCAGGCCATCGCGGCGACGACCACCGCGAGCGCCTCGACGACGCCGCCGAGCATCTGCCCCGACATCGCGCCGACGACCACGCCGCTCAGCATGATCACGAGGGAGACGATCGGGAGCGCGAGCTTGTGCGCCTTGCCGAGGCCGTCGAGCGGAGTCTTCTTGCCGTGCGCGTGCTCCACGCCGCAATAGGCGAACCACGCGCCGAAGAGCACGATCGCCTTCGCGCCGATGCGCATCAGGTTGAAGCCCTCGGGCACGAACCAGGGCAGCAGCGAGGCCACGAGCAGCGCCAGCGCCGCCTTCTGGAGCATCAGCGGCGCCTGCTCGATCTCCCCTTCCTGCAGCGCGGACCCCCGCGGCGCCCCGCCGGCGGCCGCCGCCTTGGGCTCCGTCGGCAGCTCCTGCAGCGGCTCCAGCTCTTCGAAATCGGACGGCGAGGCGGGGTCTTGGCTGTTGGACATCGTGGGACCGACGGGCTTGGGGAGGGGGACGGGGCGAACCCTTGAACGCGCGGGGGCGCGGGCGGTTTTCTCGGAAGGGCGCAGATCCTAGCTCAGCCAGCCCCGGAGGTTGCACCCCCAACCGGGCCGGCCGACTAGAGGTTGTTGATGCGCTCCTCGCGCTCGAGGGCGAGCAGGTCGACCACCACCGGCTCGAGCTTCCCGGCCATGACGTGCTCCAGCGAGTAGTTCTCGTTGGCGCGATGGTCCGTCAGGCGGTTCTGGGGGAAGTTGTAGGTGCGGATGCGGGCGTTGCGGTCGCCGGTGCCGATCTGCGTCTTGCGCATCGCAGCCCGTTCCGCGGCCTGCCGCGCGCGCTCGGCCTCGTACAGGCGCGAGCGCAGCACGCGCATGGCCCGGGCGCGGTTCTTGTGCTGGCTCTTCTCGTCCATGCACACGACCATCGTGCCGGTCGGAAGGTGCGTGATGCGCACGGCGGACTCGGTCTTGTTGACGTGCTGGCCACCGGCGCCGCCCGCGCGCATGGTGTCGATGCGCAGGTCGCCGGGGTTGATCTCGAGGTCGACCTCTTCGGCCTCCGGCAGCACCGCCACCGTCGCCGCGGAGGTGTGGATGCGGCCCTGGGACTCGGTCGCGGGCACACGCTGCACGCGGTGGCCACCGGACTCGAAGCGCAGCTTGCGCCAGGTGCCCTCGCCCTCGACGGAGAGCGTGATCTCCTTGAAGCCGCCGACGTCCGACGGCGAGGCGTCGAACACCTCGTACTTCCAGCCTTGCGAGTCGAAGTAGTACTGGTAGAGCCGGAACAGGTCCGCCGCGAACAGGCTCGCTTCGTCGCCGCCCGTGCCGGCGCGGATCTCCATGATGACCTTGCGCCGGTTGTCGTCCTCTTCCGCGATCAGGGCGTCGACCGCTTCCTGATCGACGTTGCGCTCGTCCTCTTCGAGTGCCGCGAGCTCTTCCTTGGCGAGCGCGGCCATCTCGGGGTCGGAGAGCATCGCCTGAGCGTCCTCACGGCGCTTCGCGAGCTCGTCGAGCCGCGCGAGCAGCTCGACACGCTTCTCCAGCGCCCCACGCTCGCGCAGGATGCCCGGCAGACGGCGGCCCTCGACGCCGCCTTCCTGCGACAGCAGCGCGGTCAGCTCGTCGTAACGAGCCTTCGCCTCGCGCAGCTTCGCGAAGAGAGCTTCGGCGAGAGCCATGGAGTGGGCGATTCCGCGGGACGCTTGCGCGCGCCCCGCGAGCGGACATCAGGCCTGAGTCTTGACCGAGGCCTTGTCGCCGTAACGGCGCTTGAACGAGTCGATGCGTCCGGCGGCGTCGACGAACTTCTGCTTGCCCGAGTAGAACGGGTGGCAGACCGAGCAAATTTCGATGCGCAGCTCCTTGACGGTGGCGCGCGTGACGAAGTTGTTGCCGCAGCCGCAGTGGACCTTGCAGTCGAAGTACTTGGGGTGGATCGTGCTCTTCATGGCTCGTGGCTCGCACCGGTCTTGGTCGGAGCGGCTCCTTGTTCGGGATGAGGGGCGAAGAAGATAGCCCGGAGGCCCCCCGCCCCGCAACGGGCACGCCGAAACTCGCGCCCGCTGGGCGCCGAAACCGCCCGTTCAGCGGGCAAACTGCGCCCCGGCGGCCCCGAGCAGGCTGAGGCACAGCTCGACCGGCAAGCCGACCACGTTGTCGAACCCGCCGCCCTCGAGGCGCGTGACGAAGCGGTCGGCGCTCTCCTGGATCGCGTAGGCCCCGGCCTTGTCGCGCCACTCGCCCGAGGCCACGTAGGCCGCGCGCTCGGCCGCCGTGATCTCCCGCATGTGCACGAACGTGCGCTCGTAGCCGCTCCAGCGCGACAGGTCCGCGCTGCGCACGATGCAAACGCCGGTGATCACCTGATGGCGCGTTCCGGAAAGGCTCGCCAGCATCTGGTCGGCCTCGCGCTCGTCCGTCGCCTTGCCGAGCAACTCGAACCGGCCCTCGCGCTCCAGCGCGACGATCGTGTCGGCGCCGATCACGAGCCACGGCCCATCCTGCGGACCGCGCACGCGCGCCGCCGCGAGCGCCTTGC
>JABWBL010000532.1 GCA_013360535.1 Planctomycetaceae bacterium | reverse complement strand
CAGCCGCACCGCCGCCAGCTCCACGGCCATGGTCGCCGCTCCCGCGACGGCGGCGACGGCGAGGATCGGGCCCGAGCGGCTGCGGCGTTCCAACTTGCGCTCCCCCAAGCCCGAGGGTGCCTTGCCGTCAGTTGGTGACTTCGAACGTGCGGTGCGTCACGTACACGCGCCCGTTGTCGCTGGTCGACAGGAGCTGCAGCATGTCGTCGACCGAAGGCACGATGCGCTCGGTGCGCGTCTTGCCGTTGATCTCGATCTGCACGGGCTTGGTGAAGTCGATCAGCGCGGAATTGAGGAACACCGTCACCTGACGCACCTCGGGCACCGTCAGCTTGAGCGTGTTCGTCGCGCGATCGGCCTCGGCCTGCACAGCGGACTTGAGCCCTTCCGTCGCGGGAATGCGCACCCAGTAGGCGCGGTCGGGGTACGGGTCGCCCGGCATGAAGCTCACCTTCAGCGGGTTGGCGATGCGCGCGGTCTTGGTCACCCACGACCAGACGTCGGCGGCCGTGCCGTCGGCCTTGAGCGTGCAGTTCTCGTAGCCCGCTTCCTTGCACTTCGTCTCGAAGGCGGTCGCGTTGCCGCCGGCGCCGACGAAGAAGGTCGGGAGGTTGCGGAAGTTCGTCGCGGCGACATCGGCGGCGGCGTCCCCGCTCATGCCGATCACGCCCGCGAAGCGGTGCGGGTAGCGCGCGGCGACGTGCATCGCCGCCGTGACGGCCTCGGTGCCGCGCCCGAGCAGGAACACCTTGTCGGCGTCGATCCCGACCTTGGAGATCACGTCGCCCCAGGTGCGCATCACCATGCCGACGCCACCGAGGTTGTCGTCGCCCAGCGTGTTCCACTTGGCGAGGTCCGCCGGCATCGGCACGGCGGCGATGGCCGCGCCCTCGCGGAACTCCTGCTCGGTCAGCTGCGCCGTCAGGAACTCGGCCGGCGACACCGTCTTGCCGTCCTTGAACTCCGGGATCGCGAGGATCAGGGGCAGCGGCGTGGCGCCCGCCCGATAGGTCGAGGGCAGCGAGAGCTGGTAGGTCGTCTTCGAGTTCGCGAGCGAGCCGATCTCCTCGCTGATCGGCTTCCCGCCGCGCAGCGACGACTTGTACTCGACGGAGTGGAACAGCACGCGCCCCAGGTCGGCGGGGAGCGAGAGCGCGGAGATCAGCGCATCCTGAGTCTCCTTGGCGCCCCGCTTCTTGCCGAGCTTCTCGAGCGAGGAGATGAACTCGGCCTTGGCCTTCTCCTTCTCCTTGTCCGACTTGGGGCTGATGAACTTGTTGAGCGTCTTGCCGAGGGCCGCCTGTTCCTTGTCACCGAGCTCCCCCACCTGCTGGGCACCCGCGAAGGGCGCGAGCACGAGGACGGCGAGCAGCGCGAGCGCACCGGGGCGCGGACTCAGAAGCGATTGGGTCATGGTGGATGTAGCCGGGCTGGAACCCGGGGTAGCAGCGCGAGACGTTGGGTTTGCGTGAGCTTGGCCCAGCGGGCCTGCGGGATCCAGCCCAGAAACCTCCCGCGAGGTGCCCTGGGCCCGGGAATCCGCCGATTTCAGCGCGACCAGCGGACCACGCCGCTGCCGGCCTCGATGCGCCCGAGAGTGAAGAACGGCTCGCCTTGGGCCCGCAGGTGCGCCCCGACGGCGCCCACGTCCTCGGGCGAGCAGATCAGCGTCATGCCGATGCCCATGTTGAGCACCTGGTAGCGCTCCTCCGCGTCGACGTTGCCGGCCTCACACAGGTACTGGAACAGGCGCGGCACGGGCCACGCGGTGCGGTCGAGGACCGCGTCGTTCGAGCCGAGCACGCGCGGCAGGTTGTCGACGAGGCCACCGCCCGTGATGTGCGCCATCGCGGCGATCTTGCCCTGCTCGAGCAGCGGCCAGAGCAGCTTGTAGTAGCTGCGGTGCTCGGCGAGCAACGCTTCGCCCACGCTCGCGCCGCCGAGTTCCTTCGGGCGATCGTCGACCGACAGGCCCTTGTGGTCGAACAGGATCTTGCGCGCGAGCGAATAGCCGTTGGTGTGCAGGCCCGCGGACGACAGGCCGAGCACGACCTGCCCCGGCTTGACGCGACTTCCGTCGAGCAGCTTCGCCACGTCGACGATGCCGACGATGAAGCCCGCGAGGTCGAAGTCGCCCGGCGCGTACAGTCCCGGCATCTCGGCCGTCTCGCCGCCGAGCAGCGCGACCGAGTTCTCGCGGCAACCGTCCGCGCAACCGCGGATCATGTCGGCCACGATCTCGGGCTCCATCTTGCCGACCGCGACGTAGTCCATGAAGAACAGCGGCCGCGCGCCCTGCACGAGGATGTCGTTGATGCAGTGGTTGACGAGGTCGCGCCCGACCGTGTGGTAGACCTTCGCGCGCTTGGCGACCTCGAGCTTGGTGCCGACGCCGTCGGCGCTCGCGACGAGCATGCCCTGCCCGACTCCGGCCCGCTGCAGGTCGAACAGGCCGCCGAAGTTGCCGATGTCGCCGACCACGCCGGGCGTGAAGGTCTTGCGGATGGCCTCGGTCGCACGCTCGACGGCGCCGTACTTCTTCTCGATGTCGACCCCGGAGTCCTTGTAGGAAATCGAGGTCGCGCCGCTTTTGGCTTGGGTGCTCATGTTGGAGAGGCAACGAAGGTAACGAGGATCGCCGCCCAAGTGGAAAAGGATCCGCTCGCGGTTGTCGAAGGCGATCTCCTCGGGGAGCTCGCGCAAGTCGAAGAAGCGGGCCTCCTGCGCGTCGTCGCCGGGCGTGGGCTCGCCCGCGACGTGCTCGCACAGGTACACGGCGAGCGTGGTCGGCCGGCGGCCGGGCGCCCGGACGAGGAACAGGTCGAGCACCTCGCGCGGGCGCACCTCGAGCCC
>JABWBL010000531.1 GCA_013360535.1 Planctomycetaceae bacterium | reverse complement strand
CGACGAGCCCGCGCCCCAGGCCTCCACGGCGAACCTGCGGATCGCCGACGGAACGCCGCGCCCCGCGCAGCGCCGCGGGCTGAAGATCCTCGCGGTGGACGACGACCCGGTCTCGCTGCGGCTGCTCTCGCTGCACCTCCTGCGCGACGGCCACGAGGTCGTGCGCGCGACCAACGGACGTCAGGCGCTGATCGAGGCGCTCGAGAACACGCCGCAGATGGTCGTCACCGACTGGATGATGCCGGAGATGGATGGCATCGAGCTGTGCCGCACGTTGCGCAGCACCGAGGAATGCAAGGGCATCTACATCCTGATGCTCACCGCGCGCGAGGACGAGCGTCGCGCCGTCGAGGCCTTCGACGCGGGCGCCGACGAGTACGTCACCAAGCCCTTCGACCCGCAGATCCTGCGTGCGCGAGTGCGCGCCGGGCAGCGCACGATCGAGCTGCGCGAGCAGGTCGAACGCGACCGCCAGATGCGCGACCAGCAGGTGGCCCAGATGAGCGTGCTCAACCGCAAGCTCGAGACCGCCGCGATGACCGACGTGCTGACGCGCCTGCCCAACCGCCGCTTCGCGATGCGCACGCTCGAAGAGTGCGTGAAGAACGCGATCGCGACGGGCGAGCCGCTGTCGGCGATCATGATCGACCTCGACCGCTTCAAGTCGATCAACGACACGCATGGCCACGGCATGGGCGACCTCGTGCTGCGCGAAGCCGCGGCGGTCCTGCGCGCGAGCATCCGCAAGGACGACTGGGTCTGCCGCTACGGTGGCGAGGAATTCCTCGCGATCTGTCCGGGCGCGACGCTCGGGCAGGCGGCCGCGACGGCCGAGCGCATGCGCGCGTCGGTGGCCGAGCACGTGATCGGGTACGGCTTCGGCCGCGCGGTCTCGATCTCCGCCGGTGTCGCCCAGCTCGACCTCGCCGCGGCGACCGTCGACGACCTGATCCGCGTCGCCGACGAGCGGGTCTACATCGCCAAGGAATCGGGCCGCAACCGCGTCGTCAGCGAGAGCCGTCCCGGCCCGCAGGCGAAGTCGGCCTGAGGCGCGCGGCTCACTCGACGAAGACCGGGCTCGACCAGGCCATGCCTCCGTCGAGCTGCAGCACGCGCAAGTACACGAATTCCCCGGGTTTCAGCGCGCTCAGCGTCGCGCTGGCCGAGTACTCGAGCTCGTTGCGGCATTCGAGACTCAGGATCTCGTCGCCCACGATCACCTCGATCGTCTCCAGCGGCGACTGGGCCACGACCTGCACGAACATCGTCGAGTCCCCCGCGGCTTCGGCGGCGGGCAGGACCTCGCCCATGCGCGCGCGGCCGACGGCGAAGCGCAGCAGGATGCGCGGGCCGCTCGTGGCGTACACGCGCCGGTGCCGGAACGCGTTGAGCACGCTCGCCGGGGTGAGCTCGTCGGCGAGCACCGCGACGAGACCGCCGGTCGGATAGTGCGGGCCCTTCCACGCGAGCCCCGCGTGGCCGTCGTGGCCATCGCCTGAGCCGACGAAACCGAGCTTGTAGCCCTTCTTCAGCGCATCGCGTCCGAAGTGCCCCGGACGCGGCGAATGCAGCACGCGCGGGCTGTCGAGCGCCTCGCTCGAGCCGTGCGCGGAGCAGATCTCGACCACGGGCTCGACCGCGAGATCGGGCGCGATGCGCCAGTCGGTCGCCATCGGGCCACCGGCCGGATGGTGGGGGATCGAGAGCGCCGCGAGCGCGCGCAGGCCGTCGCGCAGCTCCTGCGGAGTGTCGAAGCGCTCGTCCATGCTCGAGAGCAGCGGCGCATCCTCGCCGAAGTACACGACGTGGCGGTGACCGTAGATCCAGCTCGTCCACTCGAAGCCCGGCAGCGCGAGGAAACGGCCCGGTTCGTTCGCCGCGCGCGCTGCGCCGACGAGCTCGGCCCACAAGTGCGGGTTTTCGTCGAGGAAAACGAGGCCCCAGTGGTCGTGGTCGGTGAGCGCGGCGAGGTCGAGCGCCGCGACATTGCGCGCGTAGTCGAACCAGGCCTGTGGCGTGCCGCTGCCGTCGGAGTACGAGCTGTGCCCGTGCAGGTCGCCCCACCAGATGCGCGGGCCGCCGCCGACGGAGAGCGGATTGGTGCGTGTCTCCAGCGTGCGACCGTCGAGCGTCACGCGCACGTCGAGGCGGTAGACGCCGTCGGCCGTCGCGCGGCCCTCGACCGTGCGGCGCCCGCGCTCGGAGGGCGCGAGCTCGATTTTTTGCGGCAATTCGAGGCCATTTCCGAGCCCTTCGAGCTCGACCGTGGCTTCGCACGGACCGACGGCGTTCGCTCTGTCGTCGAGCAGCGCGATCGTGAAGCGCACGGTGTCTCCCGCGCGCGCGGTGGACGTCAGCGTCGCGACCGCGAGCGCCGGCTCGCCCGGCAGCACGTCGACGCCCGGGGAGTCCGCGAGCACCTTGCGCACGCCATCTCCGTCGCCGTCGACCGCGAACCACAGCCGCGAGTTCGTCTCCGCGTACGGATCGCTGCGCGAGCCCGCTGGGCCCGCGCCGTACTCGATCCGGATTCTCTCTCCGGCCCGCAGCGCGCGACCGGCGATCTCGATGCCGAGCAGCTGCTGGTCGAGCGTGCGCGCCTCGAGCTCGACGCCGTCGGCGTCCGTGCTCACGCGCGTGAAGCCCGGCGCGTCCTCGCGTTCGACTTGCGGCGTGCTCCACTCGAAGAACGGCGACACCTGGAAGTACAGGGCGCCGCCCTTCGCTAGCCCAAGCTCGCCCGCCTCGTACACGAGCTTCCAGCGCCCGCTCGAACTGGCCTCGACCTCGCCCGTCTCGCCTTGCGCGAGCTCGAGCCACGCTCGCCCGCCGCCGTCGCTCGCGTGGTGCACGG
>JABWBL010000025.1 GCA_013360535.1 Planctomycetaceae bacterium | reverse complement strand
GTCACCTGTAAGGGGTTTGCACCTCGAGTGCGGTACACACGGTCAGCCTATGACCGCGCCCTGGCCAGGTGGCCCCTCTCATCCCATCTCGGTATTTCTGGTTGCCGCGCGAGAGAGTTACTTCGCGGCGCCGTCGATGATCGCGTTGAGCGTGGAGCTCGGGCGCAGTGCGACGGCGGCCTTCTTCGGGTCGGGGCGGTAGTAGCCGCCGAGATCGACGGGCTTGCCCTGGCAGGCGATCAATTCGGCCGTGATCTTGGCCTCGTTGTCGGCCATGGCCTTGGCGATCGGAGCGAAGCGCGCGGCGAGCTCGCGGTCGTCGGACTGCGCGGCGAGCGCCTGGGCCCAATAGAGCGCGAGGTAGAAGTGGCTGCCGCGGTTGTCGAGGCCGCCAACCTTGCGCGCGGGGCCCTTGTCGTTCATCAGGTAGGTGCCGCTCGCCTGATCGAGGGTCTTGGCGAGCACGCGGGCCTTGGTGTTGCCGGTCGTGTCGGCCATGTGCTCGAAGGAGGCCGCGAGCGCGAGGAACTCGCCGAGCGAGTCCCAGCGCAGGTAGTTCTCCTCCTGGAATTGCTGGACGTGCTTGGGCGCGGAGCCGCCGGCGCCGGTCTCGAACAGGCCGCCGCCGTTCATCAGCGGGACGATCGAGAGCATCTTGGCGCTCGTGCCGACCTCGAGGATCGGGAACAGGTCGGTCAGGTAGTCGCGCAGCACGTTGCCCGTCACCGAGATCGTGTCGAGGCCCTTGCGCAGGCGCGCGAGCGAGAACTTCGTCGCTTCGACGGGCGCGAGGAAGTGGAACTCGAGACCCGCGGTGTCGTGCCTGGCGAGGCAATCCTTGACGATGCGGACGAGCAAAGCGTCGTGCGCACGCGCCGGATCGAGCCAGAACACGGCCGGCAGCTTCGAGAGCCGCGCGCGGTTCACCGCGAGCTTGACCCAGTCGACGATCGCCTCGTTCACCACCGTGCACATGCGCCAGATGTCGCCACGCTCGACGGTGTGCTCGAGCAGAGCCTTGCCGGTCGCGTCGACCACGCGCACGACGCCGTCGGCCGCGATCTCGAAGGTCTTGTCGTGGGAGCCGTATTCCTCGGCCTTTTTCGCCATCAGGCCGACGTTGGAGACCGAACCCGCCGTGCGCGGGTCGATGGCGCCGTTGGCCTTGCAGTCGTCGATCACGGCCTGGTACACGCCCGCGTAGCAGCGGTCGGGGATCACGGCCTTGGTGTCCTCGAGCTTGCCCGCGGCGTTCCACATGCGGCCCGAGTCGCGGATCATCGCCGGCATCGACGCGTCGATGATCACGTCGCTGGGCACGTGCAGGTTGGTGATGCCCTTGTCGCTGTTGACCATCGCGAGCGCGGGGCCGGACGCGAGCGCGGCGGCGATGTCCGCCTCGATCGGCTTGCGCTCGGCCTCGGGCAGCGCCGCGACCTTTGCGAGCACGTCACCGAGCCCGTTGCGCGGGTCGCCGCCGGCGCGCGCGATCGCGGCGCCGTGCTTGGCGAAAACACCGGCGAAATAGGCCTCAACCGCGTACCCGAACAGGATCGGGTCGGAGACCTTCATCATCGTCGCCTTCAGGTGCACCGAGAGCAGCACGCCCTTGTTGCGCGCATCCTCGACCTGCTCCGCGAAGAACTTGCACAGCGCCTTCTTCGACAGGTACGTCGCGTCAGCGATCGTCCCCTGCCCGAGCGCGATGCCGCTGGCGAGCTTGGTCACCTTGCCGTCCGCGCCGACGTGCTCGATCGAGGCCGTCGTCGCCGCGGGCACCACGACCGACTTCTCGTTGCCGTAGAAATCGCCCGTGCTCATGTGCGAGACGTGCGTGCGGCTGTCCTTCGACCACGCGCCCATCTTGTGCGGATTCGCGCGCGCGTAGGCCTTCACGGACGCGGGCGCGCGACGGTCGGAGTTGCCCTCGCGCAGCACCGGGTTCACGGCGCTGCCCTTGACCTTGTCGTAGCGCTTCTTCGCGTCCTTCTCGGCGTCGGTCTTCGGTTCGTCGACGTAGTCGGGCAGAGCAAAACCCTGCGCCTTCAGCTCGGCGATGGCGCCCTTGAGCTGCGGCACGGACGCGCTGATGTTCGGCAGCTTGATGATGTTCGCCTCGGGCCGCTCGGCGAGCCGACCGAGCTCCGCGAGCGCGTCCGACACACGCTGCGACTCGGGCAACTTGTCGGCAAAGGCCGCGAGGATGCGGCCGGAGAGCGAGATGTCGCGGGTCTCGACCGAGATCCCGGTGCCCTTCACGAACGCCTGCACCATCGGCAGGAACGAGTACGTGGCGAGGGCCGGGGCTTCGTCGGTGTGCGTGTAGAAGATCGTCGTCGCTTGGCTCATTTGGGGGTGCGCTCCGGCGACCTGTTCGCCCCTGGAGCGCAAGCCGCGCACGTTAGCAGAATCGCTCGCGCCGATCAGCGGGCCGAACGCCGCACGCGTTCACGTCCGGAGCACGAACCAGTCGCCCTTGACGCGAACCATGTCGGAGACAGCGGACTGCAGGAACGAGTCGTGCTCGCCCGCCTTCCCGCGCTCCGGTTCGGGCCGCGGGTCGTGGATCAGGAAACAGCCGTCGATCCCCCACGACCCGATGCGAACGATCGTGCACTCCCCTTCCTTCCAGACTTCCCACGTTTCGGTGGGCTCGCCGGTCTCGACCGCGCGCTCGAGCTCGGCGCGGTGGCGCGCGAGAAACGCACGATCGGGCAGGCGCAGGCTCCACGAGAGCCCCATGACGAGCAAGGGCAGCGCCGCCACGCTCACGTAGAACGCGGGCGGCCCCGCGTCGTGACGGTCGCACCTCCACAGTGCCGGCCGCGGCCACTCGACCCACATGCACAACAGGCTCTCGAACAGCCCGAGGACGAGGTTGGCGAGGGCGAGCAGCATCACCGCGATCGGCAGCAGCAGCCAACCGCCGCGGATTCCGAGCTCGACGAACGCCGGCACGATCGCGAGCCACACGACGGTCAGTCCGGCGCCGCGCGCCAGCGCCAGCGTCGGGTGGAGCAGCCGCCAGCGCGCCGCTTCGGATTTCGCCGCTTCCGTCGTCTCCGTCATGCACAAAGCCTGAGAGGCGTGCTCAAGCTAGCGCCGACGTCGCGCGCGCGTCAGGGGCGCGAGGTGAACTCGAGGGCGCTCGAGAGGCCGGTCGAGCTCGGCGAGCTGGGGTCGCGGAACCAGGCCTGGGACCAGAACGACGTTCCGACGGGCGAGGACGCGACGAGCGGAGCGACCGACTGGGCGAGCGTGCCGGAGCAACTGCCGCTCGTTCCGCCGCTCGTTTGCGCGGGGAAACGCATCAGCGGCGGGACGACGCACAGCGTGCCGCCTTGGAAGGGAGCCGCGACGGCGCCGTTGAAACCGACGAAGAAGAGGCCGGAGCGCTGGCCTTCGACCTGCGTCGCGCGCAGCGTGAAGTTGCCGCTCGGCGTGGGCGTGCCACTCGCCGTCAGCGCGGCGAGGCAGTGGTTCGAGGAGAGCTTCGGAGTGCAGTAGGCGCGCGGGCGCGGCTCGCCCGCGATCAGCCGCAGCGCGAGCGGCGAGTTCGCGAACAACGTGCCATCGGCGCGGCGCGAGATCGTCCCGAGCCCGGTCGAGCTGACGTTCGCGCCACTGTGGTACACGCCGAACTCGTTGCTTGTCAGGCGCAGCCAGTAGCGACCCGCAGGCAGGTCGACATCGAGACGGCCGTTGACCCAGGCGATGCGATCGGGGTCGAAGCGCAGGTTCATCACGACCGACGCGAGCGGCTGGCTCTCGTCCGGCATGCCGGCGAGGTTGGGAAAGAGCGTGACCGTGAAGCCGCCGCCGAGGCCGAAATTGGCCGTGAAACCGTCGAGTTCGAGCTCGCCCACGTCCCAGCCGCCCGCGGGCACGTCGAACGGCGCGAGCACCTCGAACTGCACGCTCGGATTGGGGCCGCCGACGGTCAGGCTCGGCACGCTCGGGTTCGACGGCTGGTCCAGCAGCACGGGCTGCGTCGGGCACGCGGCCAGCTCGCACTCGTCGGGATACCCGTTGGCGTTGCAGTCGAGCGACGTGCCGTTCGTGAGGTCGAGCGCATCGGCGATGCCGTTGCCGTTGCAGTCGGCCACAGGCTGCGGCGGGTTGGGCACGCTCAGGCACAGCCCCGACGGCGAAGGGCCGCTCGTCATCGAGTAGATCACGGTCGCGCTCGAGCCATCGAGCTCCGTGCGCACGATCGTGTCGGCGAGGTCGTCGACGATGTAGAGCTTGCGCCCGACGCGGTCGACGAGCAGCGCGATGAGTCCGGAGCTCTGCACCACCGCCGGCGACGCGTCGTACAGCACGGTGAATTCGCTGCCGTCGAGCCGCGCGCGCCCGACGAAGCCGCTGATCGTGTCGACGTCGAGCCAGTAGATGTGGCCCGCGGCAACGTCGACTTCGACGTCGCGCACCGAGCTCGTGCCACCGAGGAGCTTGACCCGATTCGAGCCGTCGAGGTTGATGCGCTGCAGGTCACCGTCGGCGCCGAAATACACGTGCCCGTTCGTGCCGTCGACCGCGATCGCGCTCATCGGCCAGCTCTCGCCGGCCGTGAACAGCAACTGCGGCGCCGAACCGTCGAGGTTCGCGCGCCAGACCCGATTGCCCTCGGACCAGTACATCCGGCCCAGACCGTCGAAACGCACCGCGCGGGTGCTCGACGTCGCGGCGGCCACCGACTGCAGCGCACTGCCGTCGAGGTTGCAGCGCAGGATGTTCTCCGGCGCCGACATTTCCGCGATGTAGAGCTTCTGCGTGGTCGGTTCGACCGAGAGCCCGACCGGCAGCCATTCGTTGGAAGGCAGCGTGAACAACGTGCGCGGGTTCGAGCCGTCGAGCGCCATCGCGCGCACCGTGGCGCCGCCGAACTGGTACTCGCAGAAATACAGCTCCGTCTGCGCAGCGGCGAGCGGGGCCAGGAGGGCGAACGTGCAGCAGAGTCCGGCGAGGTGCGAAAGCATCGGTGTGGGGTGTCCAGGGACCCAGCGTACTCGCAAACGGAAGCTAGGATGGGCGCGCCCGCGCGACTTCCGCGCCGGCAGCCGTCCAGAAGGAGGACCGTGATGCTCTTCGGCACGCTCGGATTCGTTCTCGCCGCTTCGCTCGCGCAGCAACCGACCCCAGTCTTCGGCACGCCGGAGCGGGTTCAGGCCGGAGCGTTGCTCGCCGGCATCGGACGGCGCTATCCGTCGCCCGTGATGCAGGACGTCGACGGTGACGGGCTCGCGGATCTGGTGCTCGGCGACCTGTACGGCGCGGTCACCGTCTCGAAGCGGCTCGCGGGCGAAGGGCCGCCTCGTTTCGGTCCGGAAGAGCCGCTCCTCGCGAGCGACGGCACGGAGCTCGTCTTCAACAACTGGTGATGCATCGGCATGAGTCCACAGTTCGTGGACTTCGACGCCGATGGCCAGCTCGACCTGCTCGCCGGATCGTTCGGCGGCGCGCCGTACATCGCGCGTGGGAGCGCGAAGGGCTTCGGGGCTCCCGAGTACCTGCGCGACAGCAAGGGGGAGCGGCTGGGTCTCAACATGTACTGGGACCACGACGAAGGGCACTGGACCACCGCGACGAAGTGGAATGAGCCCGGCCAGAAGCCGCCCGAAGGACAAGGCACTTCCGTGTTCGCCGTCGACTGGGACGCGGACGGCGATCTCGATGTGCTGCTCGGCGACTACAGTGCGGGCCGCATCTACCTGCGAACCAACGAAGGCACGGCGAAGGAGCCGCGCCTCTCGACGTTCAACGTGCCGATTCGCCACGCGGGCCAGCCGCTCGTGGTCCCCGGCAACGTCGCGACGGTGCGCGTGGTGCAGTGGGACGGTGACGGCCTGTTCGACCTGCTCGTCGGAAGCGTCGGTCACGGGGACGACGGCGCGGTCTACGTCTACCGCAACATCGGCAAGGTCGGTGCACCCGACTTCGATGCGCCGTTCGTGCTGCTCGCGCCGGCGAGCGCTCCGCTCACCGACGTCTCACGGCCCAGCCACGGCCTCTATCCCGATCTCTGCGATCTCGACGGCGACGGCGATCTCGACCTGCTCGTCGGCGGCTCGACGAACCTGAACCTGCCCGAACGCGAGCTCTCGGTTGCGGAGAAGGAGCAGTACCTCACGCAGCGGAACCGGCGCGATGCCGCGAAGGAAGCGACGGCCGCGCTGCGCGCCGAGATCGACGCTGCCGTCAAGGACCTGCCCGAGGAGGAGGCCAAGTTGCGGCGCAAGGCGCTCGAACGCGAGTTCGCACCGCGCTTCCGGGATGGCGCGCGTCGACGAGCGATGGCGGAAATCTCGCTCGCCGCGATCACGTTCGAGCCGAAGCAGTACCACGCCGTGTTCGTCGTGCTCAACGAGTCGAAACGCTGACGCCTACTCCCGGTGGCGCGCGAGCAACTGCACCGGGCGTGCACGCTCTCGCGCCAGCGGAACGTGAAAGCGCCGCGCGAGCTCATCCGCGGCCACCATCGCGTCGACGAGCACGTTCTCGGGCACTTCGGCCTCGGCGCGCACGAACGCGTCGATCAGCGCCGCTCGATCCGCCTCCGAGAAGAGCGACTCGGCGAGCGGGAAGAGCACGTTGTCCTCTTTCAGGATGTGCGCGCGCAGGAGCGCGATCGCGGCCTCGGCGACACGATGGAAGGCACCAGCGGCGCGTGGGGCGGCCATGCGCGCGGCGGTGACGGAGTCCTGCATGGACTCGAGCGCGCGGTGCAGCTCGGCGTGGTCCTCGAGCGCGGCGGCGACCGGTCCGGCGACCCGCGGAAGTCCGCGGCGCTCGGCGAGCGCGTAGAGCAAGGCCTCCTCGCGCGAGTGGTGAAACCGGTCGGCGAGGGTCCAGAGCGCGTCGAGCGTGTCCTCGGCCGCGACGATGTCGAGGCGGCCGGTGTCGCGCGCAGCGTGCGAGAGGATCTCGAGGCAGTCGAGCACCTGCTCGATCAGGCGGTGCTCGAACGAAAGGATCTCCGTGGGACGCAGGGCCAGAGGGGCTGTCGTATCCATCGAGGCGCTCCCTTGCGGGCGCGGCCGCGCTCCGCAGGATCATTCGAACCCTGCGCCGAGGACGCGGCGACGGGGGCCTAGTGCGGCGTTCTGCGCGCCGAAAGGCGCAGTTCTACGCACTGGGACGAAGCCAAGCTGCGCGCCCCTACCCCGATGATGCGTAGGCGACGACACCGGCCCGGCCGGGGCCGCCGCAGACCCTTCGGAAGGACCTGAACATGCGCGGCAAGCAAGTCACCCTCGACGGCAACGAAGCCGTCGCCCACGTCGCCCACCGCTCGAGCGAGGTGATCGCGATCTACCCGATCACGCCGTCCTCGAGCATGGGAGAGCTCTCGGACGAATGGAGCGCGCAGGGTCGCAAGAACCTGTGGGGTCAGGTCCCCGAGGTGATCGAGATGCAGTCGGAGGCCGGCGCCGCGGGAGCGGTGCACGGCGCGCTGCAGGCGGGCTCGCTCGCGACGACGTTCACGGCGTCGCAGGGCCTGCTCTTGATGATCCCGAACATGTACAAGATCGCGGGCGAGCTCACGCCGTTCGTGATGCACGTCGCGGCGCGCACGCTGGCGACCCACGCGCTCTCGATCTTCGGCGACCACTCGGACGTGATGGCCTGCCGGCAGACGGGGTTCGCGCTCCTGTGCTCGGGCTCCGTGCAGGAAGCCCACGATTTCGCGGCGATCGCGCACGCGGCGACGCTCAAGGCGCGCGTGCCGTTCCTGCACTTCTTCGACGGCTTCCGCACGTCGCACGAGGTCGCGAAGGTCGAGCTGGTCGACGACGACAGCCTGCGCGCGCTGTACGACGAGGGCGCGATCCACGCGCACCGCGCCCGCGCGCTCTCGCCCGACCATCCGGTGCTGCGCGGCAGCGCGCAGAACCCCGACACCTTCTTCCAGGCGCGCGAGGCCTGCAATCCGTTCCACGACGCCGTCGCGGGGCACGTCGAGGCGGCTTTTGGGCAGTTCGCGGAGCTCGTCGGCCGGCGCTACGGCCTGTGCGACTACGTGGGTCACCCGCAGGCCGAGCGCGTGCTCGTGATGATGGGTTCCGGCGCGGAAACCGCGCAGGAAACCGTCGAACACCTCGTCGCGAAGGGCGAGAAGGTCGGCCTCGTCAAGGTGCGCCTGTACAGGCCGTTCCCGCTGGCGCGCTTCGTCGCGGCGCTGCCGCCGAGCACGCGCGCCATCGCGGTACTCGACCGTACGAAGGAGCCGGGTGCGGTCGGCGAGCCGCTGTACCTCGACGTCGTCACCGCCTTGCGCGAGCTGCGGGACGCGGGCGAGACGAAGCTCGATCCGCGTGTCGTCGGCGGGCGCTACGGCCTGTCGTCGAAGGAGTTCACGCCGGCGATGGTCAAGGCCGTGCTCGACGAGCTCACCGTCGCGCGCCCGCGCAACCACTTCACCGTCGGCATCGTCGACGACGTGACGCACCGCTCGCTCGCGTGGGACAAGAGCTTCGACATCGAGTCGCCCGATGTCGTGCGCGCGATGTTCTGGGGCCTCGGCTCCGACGGCACGGTCGGCGCCAACAAGAACTCGATCAAGATCATCGGCGAGGGCACCGAGCTCTTCGCGCAGGGCTACTTCGTCTACGACTCGAAGAAGTCGGGCTCGATCACGATCTCGCACCTGCGCTTCGGGCCGCGCCCGATCCGCTCGAGCTACCTCGTGACGAGCGCCAACTTCGTCGCCTGCCACATGTTCGGCTTCCTCGAGCGCTACGACGTGCTCGCGGGCGCCGCACCGGGCGCGACGGTGCTGCTCAACTCGCCCTACGCGCCGGAGAAGCTGTGGGACGAGCTCCCGCGGCCCGTGCAGCAGGAGATCCTGACCAAGCGCCTCAAGCTGTGGACGATCGACGCCGCGCTGGTCGCCAACGAGTCGGGCATGCGCGGTCGCATCAACACGGTGATGCAGACCTGCTTCTTCGCGATTTCCGGCGTCTTGCCGCGGGAAAAGGCGATCGGCGCGATCAAGGCCGCCATCCAGAAGACCTACGGCAAGAAGGGTCAGGAGCTGGTCGAGCGCAACTTCGCGGCCGTCGACGCCGCGCTCGCGCACCTGCACGAGGTGCCGGTGCCCGGAACGGTCACGTCGAAGCTCGAGCTGCTGCCGCCGGTGAGCAAGGACGCGCCCGACTTCGTGCAGCGCGTGACCGGCGCGATGATCGCGGGCCACGGCGACGACCTGCCGGTGAGCGCGTTCCCGCCGGACGGCACCTGGCCGGTCGGCACCAGCCGCTACGAGAAGCGCAACATCGCGGCCGAGATCCCGGTGTGGGACACCAAGCTCTGCATCCAGTGCAACAAGTGCGCGTTGTTCTGCCCGCACGCCGCGATCCGCGCCAAGGTGTTCGAACCGGCGGCGCTCGAGCATGCGCCGGGCACGTACAAGTCCTCCGACGTCAAGGCGGGCGAGTTCGCGGGGTCGAAGTTCACGATCCAGGTCGCGCCCGAGGACTGCACGGGTTGCGGGCTGTGCGTGGCGGTGTGCCCGGCGAAGGACAAGTCGAATCCGCGCCACAAGGCGCTCGACATGGCGACGCAGGCACCGCTGCTCGCGGCGGAGCGCGAGAACTACGAGTTCTTCCTCGGCCTCGCGGAGCCGCCGCGCGAGAAGGTCAAGCTCGACAACAAGGGCACGCAGCTGCTCGAGCCACTCTTCGAGTACTCGGGCGCCTGCGCGGGCTGCGGCGAGACGCCGTACCTCAAGCTGCTGACGCAGGTGTTCGGCGATCGCACGGTGATCGCGAACGCGACGGGTTGCTCGTCGATCTACGGCGGCAACCTGCCGACGACGCCCTACACGACCAACCGCGACGGGCGCGGGCCGGCGTGGGCCAACTCGCTGTTCGAGGACAACGCCGAGTTCGGGCTCGGCATTCGCCTCGGCATCGACGCGCTGCGCAGCGAGTCGCTCGCGCTGACGAAGGCGCACGCGGGCGTGCTCGGTGAGGAACTGGTCGCGGCGATCGAGGCCTGCGAGGGCCGCGACGACGCGGAAATCGCGGCGCAGCGCGAGCGGGTGAAGCTCGTGCGCGAGCGCCTGCGCGGCTCGAAGGAACGGCCGGCGCAACGGCTCCTGCAGATCGCCGACTACCTGGTGCGGAAGTCGGTCTGGCTCGTCGGCGGCGATGGCTGGGCCTACGACATCGGCTTCGGCGGCCTCGACCACGTCATCAGCCAAGGCCGCGACGTCAACATCCTCGTGCTCGACACCGAGGTGTACTCCAACACCGGCGGGCAGGCCTCGAAGTCGACGCCGCGCGGCGCCGCCGCGAAGTTCGCCGCGAACGGCAAGTCGCTCGGCAAGAAGGACCTCGCGCTGATGGCGATGAGCTACGGGCACGTGTACGTGGCCCGCGTCGCGATGGGCGCGAAGGATGCGCAGACCGTGAAGGCGCTGCTCGAGGCCGAGAGCTACCGCGGGCCTTCGCTCGTGATCGCCTACAGCCACTGCATCGCGCACGGCTACGACATGGCCTTCGGTCCCGAGCAGCAGAAGCTCGCGGTGACCAGCGGCACGTGGCCGCTGTACCGCTACGACCCGCGGCGCGTGGCGGCCGGCGAGGCGCCGCTCGTGCTCGACTCCGGCACGCCCACGGGCGCGATCGGGGCCTACATGCGCAACGAGACGCGCTTCCGCATGGTCGAGCAGCAGGACCCGGCGCGCTTCAAGGCGATGCTCGAGACGACGCAGGCGGAGATCCGCGCCCGCTGGGACGTGCTGCAGCGCCTCGCGGAGAAGCCTCACGTGCAGGAACCGGCCAAGAGCTGAGCAAGGGACGCACATGGATCTCACCACGAACTACCTCGGGCTCCGCCTCCCCCACCCGCTCGTCGCCGGCGCTTCGCCGCTGGTCGATGACCTCGAGCTCGTGCAGCGTGTCGCCGACGCCGGCGCGTCGGCGATCGTGATGCACTCGCTGTTCGAGGAGCAGATCCGCGGCGAGGCGCTCGCACGCGAGCGTTTCCACGACGTGCACGCGCTCTCGCACGCCGAGGCGCCGAGCTACCTGCCCGCGAGCGACGAGTTCCGGCTCGGGCCCGACGAGTACCTCGAGCAGATCCGCCGCATCCGCCGGCGGGTGCCGATCCCCGTGATCGCGTCGCTCAACGGCACGACGGAAGGCTCGTGGCTCGCCTACGCGCGCTCGACGCAGGAGGCCGGCGCCAACGCGCTCGAGCTCAACCTGTACGAGCTCGTCACCTCGATCGACGTGAGCGCCGACGACGTCGAGCGCCGCTCGCTCGACGTGGTGCGCGCGGTGCGCAAGAGCGTGACGATTCCCGTCGCGGTGAAGCTCTCGCCGTTCTACACGTCGCTGCCGCGCTTCGCGTCGCAGCTCGTGGCCTCCGGCGCCGACGGCATCGTGCTGTTCAACCGCTTCTATCAGGCCGACATCGACGCGGACGCGCTCGAGGTCGTGCGTTCGCTGCGGCTCTCGGAGCCTGGCGAGCTCCTGCTGCGCCTGCGCTGGCTAGCGATCCTCTCCGCCCAAGTGCGCACCTCGTACGCGGTGTCCGGTGGCGTGCATTCCGGCCTCGACGCGGTGAAGGCCGTGATGGCCGGCGCCGACTGCGTGCAGGTCGTGAGCGCGCTGCTGCGCCACGGGCCGGAGCGCATGGGAACACTCTTGAGCGAGCTGCGCGAGTGGCTCGAGCAGCACGAGTACGACTCGCTGGAGCAGGCGCGCGGCAGCATGAACCTCAAGCGCTGCCCCGATCCGCGGGGCTTCGAGCGCGCGAACTACGTCCAAGTGCTGCAGAGCTGGCGCTTCGAGTGAACGCGTGAACCCGTGTCCCGCGCGGGGATTGGGTCGATCGCCCGCGCGCGGCACGTCGGTTGCGGAGTTTCCCGCAGACCGTCTCCACGGTCCTGCGAGGGCAGGTGGGGCGCGGAAAATCCCACGAAACGGTGATTTTCCCGCGCTCACCGGGCCCCCGCGCTGCTGAACCCGCCCTGAGGAGACCCACCAAGGTCATCTCCAACATGCACAACCATCCGCTTCCCCGCTGGCTGGCCGCGTTCGCCCTCGCGGCCCTGCCCCTCGCCGGCTGCGATGCGCACGAACACGAGGAGGACTTCCCCTCGTCCGTCGGCGCGGCTCCGGCGGCGAACCTCTCCCCGCAGGGAATCCACGTGCCGCCGCCGCCTTTCACCGACGGCGTGTTCCCGTGCTCGGACTGCCACGACCCGGAGATGCTGCTGCCCAACCCGCGGCGCCGGAAGCTCGAGATGGCGCACCAGGAGATCGAGCTCAAGCACGACGCCGAGCACCGCTGGTGCCTCGACTGCCACGACGCCAACAACCGCGACCAGCTGCACCTCGCGAGCGGCGAGCTCGTCCCGTTCGAGGAGTCGTACCGGCTGTGCGGCCAGTGCCACGGCGACAAGTACCGCGACTGGCGCGCCGGCGTGCACGGGCGCCGCACCGGCAAGTGGGACGGCGACAAGGAGTACCTGCTCTGCGTCCACTGCCACAACTCGCACGCGCCCCATTTCGCCCCGATCGCCCCCATGCCGGCGCCCAAGCGCCCTGTGAGAACGCCGTGACCGACACCACCGTCTCCCGCCGGGACCTGCTCTGCACCATCGCCGGTTGCGCCGCGGCGGCCTCCGTCGCCGGGTGCACCGAGCCGACCCACACCGACTTCTTCCGCAGCCACCTGCACGAGCTCGAACCCGACGAGGTCAAGGCGCTGCTCGCCGATCTCGAGCAGGAGTACAGCGCGAAGTACGGCAAGGAAGTCACGGTCGGCATGACCGAGGCGCGGCCGGGCGTGAGCTTCGCCTACGCGCTCGACCTGTCGCGCTGCATCGGCTGCCGCCGCTGCGTGCACGCTTGCGTCAAGGAGAACAACCTGAGCCGCGAGCCCGAGGTCCAGTGGATCCGCGTGCTCGAGATGGACAAGGAGAAGGGCGTCGACCTGCACCACGCCAACGCCTACTACGACGCCGAGACCGTGCCGCGCCCGGGGCACTTCTACATGCCGGTGGCGTGCCAGCACTGCCGCAACGCGCCGTGCGTGAAGTCCTGTCCGGTCGGCGCGACGTGGCAGGAGCCCGACGGCATCGTCGCGATCGACTACGACTGGTGCATCGGCTGCCGCTGCTGCATGGCGTCCTGCCCCTACGGCGCGCGGCACTTCAACTGGGCCGAGCCCGAGCTGCCGGCGGAGGAGCTCAACCCCAAGACGCACTACCTCGGCAACCGGCCGCGCCCCAAGGGCGTGGTCGAGAAGTGCACGTGGTGCATCCACCGCACGCGCGAGGGCCTGTATCCGGCCTGCGTCGAGGTGTGCCCGGTCGGCGCGCGCAAGTTCGGCGACCTGAACGACCCGGCGAGCGAGATCCGCTACGTGCTCGAGAACAAGCGCGTGTTCGTGCTCAAGAGCGAGCTCAACACCCGCCCGCGCTTCTACTACTTCTACGGCGTCTAGTCCGGAGCCCGAACCCATGAATGTCCTGCGAATGTTCGTGCGCTTCGTCACCGGAAGCATCCGCATCGTCACGCGCGGCAACGCGCTGTACTGGACGTGGATCACCGCGCTGCTCGCGATGATCGCGGCCGGCGTCGTCGCGTGCCTGCACCAGTTCGACGAGGGCCTGCAGACGACCAGCATGCGCGATCAGGTGTCGTGGGCCTTCTACATCGGCAACTTCACGTTCCTCGTGGGCGTGGCGGCGGCGGCGGTGCTGCTCGTGATCCCCGCCTACGTCTACCAGTGGAAGCCGATCAAGGAGGTCGCGATCCTCGGCGAGCTGCTCGCCATCTCGGCCATCTCGATGTGCGGCCTGTTCGTGTTCGTCGACGTCGGCAGCCCGCTCAACCTGATGCACCTCGTGCCCGGCATCGGTCGGCTCAACCTGCCGAACTCGCTGCTCGCGTGGGACGTGATCGTGCTCAACGGCTACCTCGTGCTCAACTTCACGATCGTAACGTACCTGCTGTTCTCGCTGTACCGCGGCACGTCGCCGAACCACCGCATCTTCACGCCGCTCGTGCTGTTCTCGATCCCGGCCGCGATCGGCATCCACACCGTCACGGCCTTCCTCTACAACGGCCTCGCGGCGCGCCCGTTCTGGAACTCGGCCATCCTCGCGCCGCGCTTCATCGCGTCGGCCCTGTGCTCGGGCCCCGCGGTGCTGCTCGTGCTGATGATGCTGCTGCGGCGCTTCACGCGCTTCGAGATCACCGACACGGCGATCTGGAAGATCGCCGAGCTGATGGCCTACGCCATGGGCTTCAACCTGTTCCTGCTCGGCGCCGAGGTGTTCAAGGAGTTCTATTCGAACACCGAGCACGTCGTGCACGCGCGCTACATGTTCCTCGGCCTCGGCGAGCACAAGGCGCTCCCGCCCTACCTGTGGACGGCGGTGGCCTGCTCGGTGATCGCGTTCCTGCTGTTCCTCGTGCCGAAGACGCGCAAGAACCCGGTCACGCTCGTGATCGGATGCGTGCTGATCTACGCGGGCGTGTACATCGAGAAGGGCATGGGCCTCGTGATCCCGGGCATGACGCCGGACACGCTGGGCGAGATCTACGAGTACGTCCCGTCGACGACGGAAGTGGTCGTCTCGCTGGGCGTGTTCTCGGTCGGCTTCCTGCTCTTCACGCTGATGGTGAAGGTCGCGACGCCGATCATGCTGGGCGAGTTCCGCGACATCGCCGCGCCCAAGGGCGAAGTCGCGCACTGACGCCACGCCGCGGGGAGGCACGTTCGCCCCCCGCTCGGTATCCTCCTCCGCCGCGCGCCGGAACCCCGGTGCGCGGCGGAGACCCTTTTCATGCGCACACGAATCGGACTGACCCTTCTCGCTTCGATCCTGACCCTTGTTTCCTGCGGCGGCGGTGGTGGCGGCGGCGGGAGCAACGTGCCGCCGACCCTCGAGGGCACGCTGCTGTTCGTGCCGGAGACGGTGCCGCTCACGAGCGTGACGAACACGCCGGCGCTGGGCGAGTCGGGGGCGCGGATCGCGCTCGGCAGTGCGGAACGGCGACGCCTGCAGGGGGAGCTGGTCGGCGGGCGCGACCT
>JABWBL010000024.1 GCA_013360535.1 Planctomycetaceae bacterium | reverse complement strand
AGCATCGCGGAGAACCTGGCTCTCCCCCACCTCGGGCGCATCGCGAGCGGCGGCTGGTTGCCGACGGTGCGGCTCGAGAGCTCGGCGCGCGCGTGGATCGAGCGGCTGGGCGTCAAGTGTGCGGGGCCGGGGCAAGCCGTCGGGCGGCTGTCGGGCGGCAACCAGCAGAAGGTGGCGCTCGCGCGGCTGCTCGCCGCCGATTGCGATCTCCTGCTCATCGACGAGCCCACGCGCGGCGTCGACGTCGCGGCGAAGGCCGAGATCTACCGCCTGCTCGACGAGCTCGCTCGCGGTGGCGAACGGCAGCGGGCGGTGCTCGTGGTGTCGAGCTACCTGCCGGAGCTGTTCGGCATCTGCGACCGCGTCGCCGTGATGGCACGCGGCAAGCTCGGGCGAGCACGGCCCGTCGACGAACTCGACGAGCAACAGTTGATGAACGAGGCGACCGGAGGGCTGGCATGACGTTGAAGGAGCTCGCGGCGAGGCTCGGTCCGGCGATCGGGCTCGTGGCGACGTGGTCCCTGTTCGCGCTGCTCGCGGGCGGGAAGTTCACGAGTGCGGCGAACCATGAGCTGATGCTCTTGCAGACGGCCGTCGTCGGCACGGCCGCAGTCGGGGCGACGTGGATCATCGCGTCGGGTGGCATCGACCTGTCCGTGGGCTCGACGATCGCGCTCGGCACGATGGTGATCGCGCTGCTCGTGCGCTCGGGTTGGCCGCCGTGGGCCGCTGCGCTCGCCGGCGTCGCGACGGGCGCGCTCGTCGGTGCGCTGATCGGAGCGCTCGTGATCGGCGAGCTCGGGCGTGTCGCGGGACTGGTCGCGGGCATCGCGCTCGGTGGTTCGCTCGCGCGCAGCCACGGGATGCTCCTCGGAATCGGCGCGGGCGTCGCGGTCGCGGCGGCGACGGGATTCGCGCTGCGCAAGTTCGTCGGACGCGTCGAGCTCTCGCCGTTCATCGTCACGCTCGGGCTGTGGGGAGCGTTGCGCGGGCTCGCGAAGGGTCTCGGCGACAACCAGCCGGTGTACGCGGACACGGAGGAATCGCTGCGGGCGATGGAGAGCCTGCGCTCGCTGATGAACGCGGGCGACGGGCTGCCGACAGGAGTGTGGATTCTCGCTGCGCTGGCCGTCGTCGCCGCGCTCGCGCTGCGTTCGACGGTGTTCGGCCGGCACGTGCTCGCGGTCGGATCCAACGAGGAAACCGCGCGTCTGTGCGGCCTGCGCGTCGAGCGCGTCAAGCTCGCGGTGTACGCGCTCGGAGTCGCGTGCGCGGGCTTCGCGGCGGTGCTGCAGACCGCGTACCTGTCGATGGGCGACCCGACGACGGCGCAAGGTTACGAGCTGAAAGTGATCGCGGCGGTCGTGATCGGCGGTGCGAGCCTCTCGGGCGGCACGGGCACGATCGTCGGCACGCTGATCGGCGCGTTGATCATGACGGTGGTCGACAACGGCTGCACAAAGCTCGGCCTCGACAACTGGGTGCAGGAGCTCGTCACCGGAGGCATCATCGTCGCGGCGGTCGCGCTCGACAGGCTGCGCGCGCGCGGGAGCGAAGCGTGACGCTGCTGGAAGTGTGCGTCGACTCGCTCGGCGACCTGCGCAAGGCCGTCGCGGGCGGCGCGAGACGCATCGAGCTGTGCGCGCGGCTCGACGTCGGCGGCCTGACGCCGACACGTGGGCTGATGGAGCTCGCGCAGCAGGAAATGCAGCTGCCGATCTGCGCGATGGTGCGGCCGCGCGGCGGCGACTTCACGTACGACGAGGCCGAGCTCGCGTCGATGCGCGCAGACCTCGTGTGGCTCAAGGAGCGCAAGGTGATGGCGGCGGTGTTCGGCGTGCTGCGCCGCGACCGAACGCTCGATGTCGAGCGCATGCGCGAGCTCGTCGCGCTCGCACGGCCGCTCAGGGTGACCTGCCATCGGGCGTTCGATTCCGTCCCCGACCCGCTGGAGGCGCTCGAGCAGCTGATCGAGCTCGGCGTCGAGCGTGTGCTCACCACCGGCGGCGCGCCGGATGCGTTCGAGGGCCGCGAGATGCTGCGCCAGCTCGTCGAGCGCTCGCGCGGACGCATCGTGGTCCTCGCCGGCGGCGGCGTGCGCGTGCACAACTGGCGCGAGATCGTCGCCCACGCGCGTGTGCACGAGGTGCACAGCTCGACCGTGTTCCCCACCTGAGCGCGCAGTTGGTATCAAGGAAGGCGTGAAGCCCCTCCTCACGCGCGTCGCCGTCGTTCTCGCCCTGCTGGTTCCGTTCGCGCACGCGGCGCAGGACGACGCGACGAAGCTGCTCGACGGCGTCAAGACGGTCGAGCGTGTCGGCATTCCGGGACCGATCGCGGTCTTCGGCGACAAGGCCTTTCCGATCGTCACCGGCGGCTTCGGCGGTGCGCAGGCGGCGCTGATCGCGGGCGGGCGCATCGGCAGCGGGCGCGTGCTCGTGTTCGGGCACAACGGTTACGCGGGACCAGCGGCGAAACGGCCCGGCGAGACGGCGGCGCTGATGAGGAACCTGCTCGTGTGGACGGCGAAATCGAAGGCCAAGTCGCTCAAGGTGGGCACGCTCGGCGGCATGTTCGGCGGGTTGATGGCGGAAGCGGGCTACGAGGTCGTCGCGCTGCCGAACGGGCCCGAACCGGAAGGTGTCGCGAAGCTCTCGATCATCGGCTGCGCTCCGCTGTCGCTGAGTGATGAGGAAACCGACTGGCTAATCAAGTACGTCGGCGGTGGCGGAGCGGTGATCTGCGGCGACACGCCGTGGGGTTGGCTGCAAGGGCATGCGAACGAGCGTGTCGAAGAACGGCCGGGGCAGCGGCTGCTCGCGCAGGCGGGGCTCGCGTACGCCGATGGTTACACGGAGGCGACGGCGGACAACGGGCAGCTCGCGGCGAACGTGCCGGATCCGCTGGTGCACGCGGGGCGCGCGCTCGAGCTGATGCTCGCGCTCGAAGCGGGCAAGGTGACGGCAAGTGACGCGCAGCTCGCTCAGGCGCAGGTGTCGTTGCAGCTCGCGTTGCGCTGGATGCCCAAGGGTGACGTGGCGTTCCGTGAGCGGCTGGAGAAACTCGTGAAGGCGAAGGAGCAGAGCCTCGTGGTCAGCGAGCGCCAGCCGATGAAGCGCTCGAACGCGCTCGGGCGCGCGCTGCTCGCGATCCAGGTCGAGATGCAGCGCAGCGAGCCGATCGGCAAGGTGCGCGCGCACGCTTCCGCGGCGGATTTCCCCGGCGATGTCGACGCTCCGGCGCAGGCGGTCTCGGCGGAGATCGACGCGTCGCTCGGCGGATGGCACTCGACGGGCGCCTACGCGCGTCCGGGTGCGAAGGTCGAGCTGCAATTGCCGGCGGAAGCGCTCGGCCGCGGTCTTGCGCTGCGCATCGGCTGCCACGAAGACACGCTGTGGCACCTCGACACGTGGAAGCGCGTACCGGCGATCACGCTCGAGGTCCCGGCGAACGAACGCACGACGCTCGCCGCGAATCCGTTCGGCGGCCCGGTGTACGTCGTCGTCCCCGACGGCTGCACGCTCGGCAAGCTGAAGGTGCAGCTGCGTGGTGTCGTGCCGGCGCCGCTGTTCGTGCTCGGGCGCACGACGCTCGAGGAATGGCGCAACGAGCAGCGCTCGCGACCCGCACCGTGGGCCGAGCTCAGCTCGCGCAAGCTCGGGATCAGCCTGCCTTCGAGCGCGATCCGTGCGCTCGACGATCCCAAGGCGTTGATGGAGTTCTGGGACCGTGTTCTCGACGCTGAAGCGGAGCTCGTCGGCATCCCGAAGGATCGGCCGCGACCGGAGCGCTTCGTGTGCGATCGGCAGATCAGCGCGGGCTACATGCACTCGGGTTATCCCGTGATGACGCACCTCGATGCGGCCGAGCACGTCGTCGCGCTCGACAACCTGCGGCGCGCGAAGGACGTGTGGGGCTTCGTGCACGAGCTCGGCCACAACCTGCAGCGGCCCGAGTGGACCTTCGAGGGCACGGGCGAGGTCACGAACAACGTGATCGGCCTGTACGCGATCGAGCGCTGCTGTGACCTGCGCGGAGAAGATCCCGGACACGAAGGCGTGTCGAATCCGCCGTCGGTCGAAGCCTACGTCGCGCGCGGCGCGAAGTTCGACGAGTGGAAGAACGATCCGTTCCTCGCGCTCACGATGTACCGGCAGCTGCGCGAGGCGTTCGGCTGGGAGCCGTTCCAGCGTGTGTTCGCCGAGTACCGCGCGCTCGGACGCAACGAGCGGCCCCAAGGTGACGAGGAGAAGCGTGACGAGTGGCTGCGGCGCATGTCGGAGGCGACGGGCAAGAACCTCGGGCCGTTCTTCGAGGTCTGGGGCGTTCCGACGAGCGAGAAGGCGCGGCGCGGCGTCGAGCGGCTCGCGCCATGGATGCCGGCGGGGCTCGAAAAGAGCCCGAAGTGAGCCGAGAATGCGCGCCATGGACTCGATCGATCGTCGCGGCGTCGTGGTGGGTGCGGCGGCGCTGGCAGCGTCCTGCGCGGTGAAGGCGAGCGTGCAGGACACGGGTGCGGAGCACGCCCCGAAAGCAGGAGCGGACATGAAGGAACTTCCGACACTGTTCGTCTCGCACGGCGCGCCGAACCTCGTGCTCGGTGACTTGCCGGTGAAGCGCTTCCTCGCGTCGTTGGGCACGCGCTTCCAGCCGCGTGCAGTGCTGTGCGTGTCGGCGCACTGGCTGACGAAGGAAGCCACGGTCGACATCTCGCCCAAGCCGAAGACGATCCATGACTTCTACGGCTTCGAGGACGAGCTGTACCAGATGCGCTACGCGGCGCCGGGTGCGGTCGAGCTCGGCACGGAGATCGCGGACACGCTCGCGACGGCCGGTGTCGCCGCGCGCAAGGAAGCGCGGGGGCTCGATCACGGTGCGTGGATTCCGCTGATGCTCGCCTACAAGGACGCGAACGTGCCGGTGACGCAGCTCTCGCTGCAACCGGGGCTCGACACGGAGCACCACTACAAGCTTGGGCTCGCGCTGCAGGCGCTGCGCAAGCAAGGCGTGCTCGTGATCGGCTCGGGTGGCGCGACGCACAACCTCGGCGAGCTCGGCCCGGGCGAGACGCTGCCCAAGTGGGCGGCGGAGTTCGACACGTGGCTCGATGAACGTGCGCGCGCCGGCGACGCGAAGGCGTTGATCGAGTACCGCAAGGTCGCGCCGAACGCCGCGCGCAACCATCCGACCGAGGACCACTACCTGCCGATCCTCGTCGCGCTCGGCGCCGCCGGCGAGAACGCGAAGGCGAAGACGCTGCACGAGAGCGCGGCCTACGGGTCGCTCTCGCTGCGCGCGTTCGAGTTCGCCTGAGCAACGTTCAGTCGGCGAGCGTCAGCACGACGGTCTCCCGCGCCTTGAGAGTGCCGACGAGGTCCGTGCCTTGGCGTTCCAGCCGCACACCTTCCGTCTTGAACGGTGCTCCGCCGAACGGATCGCGCAGCCGCAGCTCGCCCCCACGCTCCGCAGCGATCCCGACCAGTCGTGTGCGCCCGCCGACGCGTTTCGCGGACACGCGGAACGCTCCTTCGGCGCGCAGCCTGTCGAACTCGACGTCCTTCCAGCGCTCGCTCGTCGCCGGGAACACGCGCACGACGCCGCCCCAGCTCTGCAGCAGCATCTCGTGCACCGCCTGGGCGGCGAGCATGTTGCCTTCGAGCGTGAACGGTCGGTACGTGAACTTCGACAGGCCCTTGCCGGACTGATCGCCGTTCAGGTGGAAGCCGTTGCGGCCCGTGAACGCGAGGTAGTTCTCGAGCTGCGCGAGCGCCTTCTCGGGCCTTCCCGCGCGCGCGAGCATGCAGGCGAACCACGAGAAGCTGTAACCGGTCCACCAGTCGCTGCCGTGGCGCTCGAGCTGGTCGAGCGTCGCGTCGATCGTGCGGCGCTCGCTCTCACTGCCTTCGATCGTGAGCGTTCCGAGCGGGTGGATCGCCATCGCGTGCGAGAAGTGGCGGTGCGAGCTCTCGTACGGAATCCCGCGTGCGAACGTGAGCGCGCCGCTCTCCGCGTCGACGTCGAGCGGTTCCAGTCGCGCGAGCAGGTCGTTCCACTTCGCCGCTTCTTCCGCGCGGCCCAGCTCGCTCGCCTGCCGCGCGAGCGCGCCGAACAGCCAACGCAGCAGCGACTGGTCGTAGTTCGAGTTCGGCGGCAGCCACGAGCGCGCCGAGTTGTCGAAGATCTCGGGGCTCGACGAGAGCGGCAGGCGCAGGTGGCCTTCGCTGTCGGGCGCAAGCAACGCCGCGAGCGCACGCCCCGCCTGCGCACACCACGGAAACGCCACGTCCTTCAGGAACGCTTCGTCGCGCGTGTGGCGCCAGTGCTCGTCGAACAGCAGCGCCAGCCACGCTGTGTTCGTCGGCGAGAGCGAATACTGCCCCCAACCGCCCATCGCGCGCCCTTCGAGCGTCATCACACCCGGCACGACGATGCCGTCGACGGCGTAGAACGAGCGCGCGAAGCTCTCGAAACGTGGCTTGAGGCTCGCGAGATGCTGCAAGAAGCACAGGCCCGCGTCCGCGTGCCCCATCGGCAACTGCGCGCCGTACGTCGTCTGCGTGTTGAGGTCGTTGTGGTAGTCGCCCTTCCACGGCGGCAAGCCACCTTCGTCGTTGGTCCACAGGCCCTGCAACGCGATCGGTGCGCCGCCGCGCCCCAGTTGGTCGACTCGCGAGCCCGCGCCGTAGACGTAGCGCGCGAAGTCGTACTGCGCCTGGATACGCGCGTCCGGCAGACGCACGCTCGAAGCGCTCCAGTGCTCCTTCCACCACGACTCGTGCCACTGCTGCGCGAGCCATTCGTACGGCATCGCCACCTGAAGGGGTGCACCTCCACCGAGCCAACTCTCGAGCGACTCGTCCTCGCTTGCTGCGTGGTCGCGCTTGCCGACGTGGATCAGGAGCGTCGTTCCTTCGTCGTCATCGTGCCGCACGCACGCGACTCCGTAGGCCATGCCTTGCGCAGCTTCCTGCACGTACCACTGACGCTCGCCGTCGGAGCCCATGCTCGCAGGGATGTAGGCGAGCTGCTTCACGGCCTGCGGTGGCGCGAGCCGAACCTGCGGCTTCACACCGTCGATGCGCACGACCGCGAACGGAAGCGTCGCGGAGACGTGCAGTCGTACGGTCGTTGCGCCGAGCTCCACCTTCGCCTGCGCGCTCGCCAGATCGAGCGTGAAACGCTGCACGTTCGTTCCTTCGGGAAACACGAGCTCGATGCGCCCGCCCGGCAACTTCGTCGGATACGGCACCGTGTCATAAGGCACGTCGAAGAGCTCGTGCAGCTTCTGCTGCGGTCCGTTCGCGACCAACTCCTTCATCGTCGCGTAAGTCCAATCTGCACGTTGCAGCGTCGGTGGCGTGCGTTCGTCCCACAGGTCGCCGCGGTCGAGCGACAGCCGCACGACGTTGCCTTCGCCCCACACGAGCACGCCCTGCGCGCCATTTCCCAGCGGCAAACCGTCGTCCGAACGTGTCACGGGCGCGTCGAGCACGACCGGCGCCGGAACGTGCGGAGCCTGCGCGACCACCGCCAGAAGCAGCAGCTCAAGCATGGTGGAACACCTCGCGCATCTGCGCCCACCACTCGCCCTGGCGGCGCGTGCCTACGGGCTCCTGGCACGGCTCCGTGAGCTTCCACCAGCGCTGCGTTTCCGGATCCGCCGCCATCCGCGCCATGTCCGCCGCGAAATCCGCGCCTACGTGCTCGAAGTACGCGAACAGGTAGTCGCGACCGTCGTCGAGCCGCTGCAGGAAGATCGAGTAGTTCCGCAGGTTGCAGTCGCTGATGCGCGCGAGCACCCCCGGCCAGACTTCCGCGTGCAACTTCACGTACTCGTCGACTTTCTCCGGCCGCAGCCGGATCACCATTCCGTAGCGCTTCATGCTCGCGACTCTACCGAGCGACGCTACAACCTTCCCATGCTCCCCCTGCTCTTCCTCGCACTTCAGGACGCCCCTCGGTTTCTCGATCTTTCCGGCGACACTTCGCGCCGCGTCGTCGTCGACCGCCAGTCCGGCCAGTACCTCGGCCACCCGACCACCGCGCTGCTAGGCGACGGCCGCACGATCCTGTGCGCCTATCCCGAAGGCCACGGTCGCGGCGCGATTCGCCTCGTGCGCAGCGAGGATGGCGGCGCGAGCTGGAGCAAGCCGTTGCCCGTTCCCGCGAGCTTCGCGACAAGCCTCGAGACGCCGACGTTGCACCGGTTCGTGCTGCCCGACGGCCGCGAGCGCGTGCTGCTCTTCTCCGGCCTCAACCCCGCGCGCCTCTCGCATTCCGACGATGGCGGCCGCACATGGACCGAGCTTGCGCCTGCGGGCAATTGGGGCGGCATCGTCGTGATGTCGAGCGTCGCGCGGCTCGCCGACGGCTCGCTCGGTGCGTTCTTCCACGACGACGGGCGCTTCCTCGCACCCGGAGGCAAGGCCGCGGGCACGTTCACGCTCTTGCAGAGTTTCTCGAAGGATCTTGGACTTTCGTGGAGCGAGCCGGAACCGATCTGGAGCGGCAGTGACGTGCACCTGTGCGAGCCGGGGATCGTGCGTTCGCCCGATGGCGCGCGCCTCGCGTTGCTCCTGCGCGAGAACCGCCGCGCGAAGGAAGCGCACGTGATGCTCTCCGACGACGAGGCGCGCACGTGGGGTCCGCCGCGCGAGCTGAACCCCGCGCTCACCGGCGATCGCCACGTCGGTGTGCATGCGCTCGACGGTCGCCTCGTCGTCACGTTCCGCGACATGGCGAAAGCGAGCCCGACCCGCGGCGACTGGCTCGTGTGGGTCGGCCGTTTCGACGACCTCGAGCGCGCCGGTCCCGGCGAAATGCGCGTGCGCCTCGCCGACAACCACCACGAGTACGACTGCGGCTACGCGGGGCTCGAGCTGCTTCCCGACGGCACGTTCGTGGCGACGAGCTACGGCCACTGGACCCAAGGCGAGAAGCCCTACGTGATCAGCGTGCGCTTCACGCTCGCAGAACTCGACCGCCTTCGCTCGCAGCGGTGAAAGCCCGACTTCCGGGCGCGCGCATCCCGCTCGTCCACTCGCTATCGTCCGCCCGGTCCCACCCCACCACCGCCACCTCAGGCCATCCATGAGCACGAGCGCGCCTCCCGCACCCGCGATCCAGTCCCGCCTCTCGGTGATGATGTTCCTCCAGTTCTTCGTCTGGGGCGCGTGGTACGTGTCCATGACGGGCTGGATGACGACCGAAGGCGTGGGCTTGGGCGAGCTGATCGGCTGGGCCTACACCGTCGGCCCGATCGCCTCGTGCATCTCGCCGTTTTTCCTCGGCATGGTCGCCGACCGTTACTTCGCGACGCAGCGTGTGCTCGCCGCGATGCACTTCGTCGGTGGCGCGATCCTCCTCGGCGTTCCGGCGATCGCGGGCAGCGCCGGCGCCGACGCGGCGATGGGCTTCACGCACCCGTACATCCTCGCGCTGTTCGCGCACATGCTGTTCTACATGCCGACGGTCGGGCTCACGACGACGCTGAGCCTCGCCAACATGACTGCGCCGGAGAAGCAGTTCCCGATCGTGCGCGTGTGGGGCACGATCGGCTGGATCGCGGCCGGAATCGTGGTGAGCCGGCTCCCCGGCGGCGACAAGAGTCCGGCGCAGTTCTGGCTCGCGGGCGGTGCGTCGATCCTGCTCGCGCTGTATTCGCTGACGCTCCCCAACACGCCGCCTCCCGGCAAGGGCAAGGCCGTGAGCGCGCGCGAGCTGCTCGGCCTCGACTCGCTCGCGCTGATGAAGTCCGCGCCCTACGCGATCTTCATCCTGTGCTCGTTCCTGATCTGCATCCCGCTCGCGGGCTACTACAACCAGGCGCGCGGCTTCATCGCCAGCCCGGCGATCGGCGACACGAACTCGACCTTCACCATGACCTACGGACAGATGTCCGAGATCCTGTTCATGGTCACGATGCCGCTGTTCCTCCGGCGCCTGGGCATCAAGTGGATGCTCGCGGTCGGCATGCTCGCGTGGGTCGTGCGTTATGGCCTGTTCAGCTTCGCCGCGAACGACCACGTGATGTGGATGGCGATCGTCGCGATCGTGCTGCACGGCATCTGCTACGACTTCTTCTTCGTCACGGGCTTCCTGTACGTCGACCGCAAGGCGCCGCGCGAGCTGCGCGGCCAGGCGCAGGGTTTCCTCGTGCTCGTCACGCAGGGCCTGGGCCTCGGTCTCGGCGCGCAGGTCGTGGCGCGGCTGCTCGCGTCGAACACCAGCGCCGAGGGGCTCGTCGACTGGCAGCACTTCTGGGGCCTGCTCGCGGCGGCGGCGCTCGGCGTTTTCCTCGTCTTCGTCGCACTTTTCCGAGACAAGGCGGCCGAGCAGGCCGAGTGACGCAAGGGGCACGCGGAAGGCCTGCGCGGCAGCGCACGACGCGAGGTGCGCGGGCCTCCACCTTGCGCGCCGACGAACCTCACCGCTAACCTCCCGCCTCCCGGGCGTTAGCTCGTCTGGTTTCGCCCTTCCAGCACCCCCATCGCCCTACAGGAACTTCCCATGCGTCCCCACCGCGCCACGCTGATCCTCGTCCTCGGCATCTCCTCGCTGGTCTGCTGCGGCTTTCTCGGCATCCCGGCGTTTCTCATGGGCAAGACGGACCTTGCGGCGATGGCCGATGGACAGATGGATCGCAGCGGTGAGGGCATGACGAATGCCGGCAAGATCTGCGGCATCATCGGCATCATCTTCGGCGTGCTTCAGCTGCTGGCGCTGATCGGCTACATGCTCATCGTGGCTGGCTTGGTCGCAAGCAACAGCTAGCTCGCCGCGACGGCCCAGCGAGCCTGGCCTCTTGCGCGTCACCCTTCGGCGTGTTCCTGCCTCGAGAGTGCCCAGCGTCCCCTTGTGGGCCCTGTTGGTTTTCGCCCTGTGGGCCGCCATCGTCGCGCTCGGACTTCGGTTCGGCGACGGCGAGGGCGGCGGCCTTGTGCTGTGCCACTTCAAGCGCCTCACCGGCCGTCCGTGCCCGAGCTGCGGTTCGTCGCGCGGCGTCCTCGCGGCGCTCCACGGCGACCTCGTCGAGGCTTGGGCCTGGAATCCGCTCGTGATGAGCGTGCTGGGAATCCTCGCGACGCTCACGCTGCTGCGCCTCGCGACCGCGAAACGCCTCGAGGTCGAGCTCGACCCGCCCGCGCGCTGGCTCCTGTGGAGCCTCGGTCTCGTCGCGCTCGCGGCGAACTGGTGGTGGATCTGGGATCGCGCGTGACCGAAGTCAGCGTGTCGGGAACGTGCGCCCGGTGAGCGCGAGGCGCTTGAGCGGGATCGAGAACAGGAAAGCCGTGACGGCGCTCGCCTGCAGCCGCGCGTCGGAGCCGTAGCCGGCGTTGTCGCGGTTGGGCTGGTAGTAGAAGGAGCCGTCGTTGCACTGCGCGAGCGTGAACCACCAGCGGTTCGCGTCCATCAAGCGGCGGAAGTTCGTGGGCTCGACCCACGCGGCGAGGCCGGCGTAGCCCATGCCGAGGATCGGCGAGCCGTGCGTGTCGGGGAAACTCTCGGGGTGCTCGCCGATCACGGCGGAATGGCGCCTGGCGCGCGAGCGGTAGGTCGCGTCGGGCCACGGTGAGAGCGCGTTCGCGATTCCCGCAGCGCCCGTGCGGCCCATGTCGGCCCAGTCCTTGTCGCCCGCGACCTCGTCTCCGTACCAGACGTAGCCGTTCGAGCCGGTGCCGCGCTCGAGGAACGCGTAGGCGGCGTCGTGGCGCGCGCGGTCGACCTCGACGCCGCAGCGGCTCATCAACGCAAACGCGAGCGCACCTTGCCCGGTGAGCATCGCGATCGGTCCGTAGCCCTCGAAGCCGGTGTTGTGGCCCCAGCCGCCGTGCTGCTCGAGCTCGCTCTCGGGCCACGAGTCGGGGTGCGACTGCTTGACGCTCGGCTTGAGCTGCGAGAGCGACAGGTACTGCGACGAGTACAGGAAGTCACGCACCTCGGCGAGCTCCGCCACGACCCCCTTCTCGCGCGTCGCGAGCTGGTACTCGCTCATCACGATCGCCGCGGTCATGTAGCGCCAGTTGATCAGCGAATCGACGTCGACGGCCTTCGTCGTGCGCGCGTGGAAGCGCACGTTGCGCTCGACGGCCTTGGCGTGCGCGGGCTTGTCGCCCTGCAACAGCGCGAGCGGTGCGAACGTGTCGACCACCGGATCGCCGAACGAGCCGTCCTCGCGTTGCGCGGCGACGAGCAACTCGAGCAGCTCGGCCCTGATGCGCTCGCTCTTGCGGCATTCCGCAGGAAACGTCGGCGAAAACGTGCCGTGGCGCTGGCCGACGTCGAGCGTGACCTCGCGCTCCTTGCCGTCGCGTTGCACGAGCAGGGCGAGCTTGCCGTTCGCTTGCGGCCCCTGACATTCCTCGAGCGCGTTCGCGAACTCGAGCACGGGCCCGTGCGCTCCGAACTTGTCCATGCCGTAGCCGTTGCGGTGCGGCGTCGCGAAGCGCTTGCCCGCCGCGCCGACGATCACGTCCCCCAGCGCGAGCTTCTTGTGCGCGGGCGAGCCGTCGAACACGTGGCGCACGACGAGCGTGGCCGGGGCGTTCTCGACGAGCTCGATGCGCAGCCCCGAGAGCCCGAGGTTGTAGTACCAGCCCGGCACCTCCGCGTCCGGGCCGGAGTCCGCGCGCTGCCTCCACGGGTGGCCGTCGGGGCCGTAGTGGACCTGCGCGGCGGCGGTGCCGGCGAGCAGGGCCAGCGCGAGAAGGTGAGAGACGCTCGTTCGGATCATGCGGGGGGCTCCTCGCGTTCCATGACACACCAGCCCCTTGCGGCCCACGACGGGCGGCCCCAGAATTTCGCGCACATCCGGAGTGGCCCGCGGGTTCGCGGGTCCGGCAACCTGGGAGGACAACCCAAGGTGCCCAGATGCGTCCCCACGGGGGCGCGCGATGTGGCGCGAGCCGCGAGGCTCCCGCAACGAAGTGTCCCGCGGCGAACGCTCGGCGGTCCCGCGCTCCGGTGGTTCCAGCGTCCGTCCGGCTCCAACCACCGATGAAGACCCACCCGCCCCGCTTCACCCGCGCCCTCGACGGCGCGACCGATCCCGACCACCACCTCTGGCTCAACGGCAAGGTCTGGTGGATCGCGTTCACCTACCACACGGCCGACGGTCGCAAGCGGCGCCTGCGGGCCTCGCTCGGTACCCACGACGTCCAAGTCGCCCGTCGCAGCCGCGACGAACTGCTCGACAGCTTCGAGCGGGACTTCGGCCATCGGCCGTCCCTGCGCTTCGCCGCAGCCGCGGAGCAAGACCGCGGGAAAGCCGCGTAAGTCCGAGGGAAGTTCCCGGGGAGTCTCCCCAAGAAAAGCCGCCCATGGCAGACTCGCGCTACGCCCTTCGGCCTTTCGAATCAGGTTGAGAGGAACGACTCGCAGGGCGCAACCCTCCTCGGAGATACTCATGAGAGCTGCTCTTCTCGTCACCTCGCTGCTGGCCCTCGGCTCTGGCGCTTTCGCCCAGAGCGAGGACCGCGCTCCGGCTTCCGGCACGCCGAACGCGATCCCCGTTTCCGCTCCGCAGATGGCCCTCGGTTCGGTCCTCCAGGGACCGATCGACGTCCAGACGCCGATCACCCTGCCGCCCGCTCCGGGCACCGTGTGGAACCGCCTGCTCGGCGCAGCCCGCGCGTGGAACTACCTGTGGGTTTCCGGCGGCGCCGGCACCGCGGGTGCGTTCGCGATCCACCAGTACGACCTCAACGGCGTCTACATCCAGTCGTTCATCCAGGACATGACCCAGGCGACCGCCTCGCAGTGGGGCGTCCGCGACTTCGCCGTCGACCACGCCAACTTCAAGCTGTGGGCCGGCATGGAAGGCCGCGTGATGAAGGAGTACACGTTCAACCCCAACGCGGGCGCGAACGGCACGCTGAGCTACACCAACACGTACATCCTGCCGACGGGTGGCACGTTCCTCTCGACCCAGACCGTCCGCGCGCTGGCGCTCGACAACTCCGGCACGTTCTACGTCAAGAACTTCAACACGGCGATGTGGAAGTTCACGTTCAACGGCACGGCGTTCACCTACGCCGGCGAGTACGCGGGCAACGCGGGCGCGACGTACGGCATCGCCTACGACTCGTTCAACGACACGCTCTGGCAGTTCGACCAGAACGCGAGCGCGGGCACGGGCTCGGGCACGAACGACCTCGTGGTCTTCAAGGAAGTCAACAAGTCGACCGGCACCCTGACCGGGCGCCAGTTCGACGGCAACCTGACGGGCACCGCCTCCTCGAACCTCGCCGGCGGCGTCGAGTTCTTCAACGACGGCTCGGGCGTCACCAAGCTCTGCGCGCTGCACCAGGACACGCCGGACAGCGTCTACATCTACGAGCTCGACGTGACGGTCTCCCCGCCGGTCAACTACTGCACCGCCGGCACGACGACCAACAACTGCGTCGCCGCGATCTCCGCCAGCGCGCAGCCGAGCGTCACCGCCGCGACCGCGTGCAACATCTCGGTCAGCAACGTCGAGGGCCAGAAGTCGGGCCTGATCTTCTACTCGATCACCGGCCAGGCCGCCGCGCCCTGGAACGCCACGAGCTTCCTGTGCGTGAAGGCCCCGACGCAGCGCACCGGCACCCAGACCTCGGGTGGCACGGCGGGCGCCTGCGACGGCACGCTCGCGCTCGACTGGAACGCCTTCCAGGCCGCCAACCCGTCCGCGCTCGGCAACCCCTGGTCGGCGGGCGACATCGTTCAGGTTCAGGCGTGGTTCCGCGACCCGCCGGCTGGCAAGGCCACGAACCTCTCCAACGGTGTCGAGCTGACCTACCAGCCGTGATCGCTGACTAGTCGCGGAACCACCTCAGCCGCGCCGCGCGAAGCGCGCGGCTTGGGGGGTCGCTCTCCGGGGACGCATCAAGCGTCCCCGGAGCTTTTCTGGCCGCAGGAGAAACAAGGCAGCGGCCAGAAAATGACGCGCTTGTATCTCTCAACCTCCATGGAGAATGGAGGTCGACCTTCACCGGGAGAGGATCGCCGGAATGCGCTGGAGGCCAAGTCCTCGAAGGTAAGAGCGGCGTCCTCGACCGGTACTCAGTGCCCGAACGGGATCGAGAGGCCCCCCCTCGAGGGGGGGCCTCGCAT
>JABWBL010000530.1 GCA_013360535.1 Planctomycetaceae bacterium | reverse complement strand
CCGGCGGCAGCACGACGCTCGGCCGGGCGCGCAGGCGCTGCGACTCGATCTCGCGCGTCTCGCCGGGCACACGCCGCAGGCGCTCGACCTCGACGTGCTCGACCGTCTCCTCGTCGACCTCGAGCTCGTTGCAGCCGAGCACGCGTGCGTGGGTCGAGTCCTCGTCGCCCGTCGCGCGCGGCACGACGAACGTGACGTCCACCGAGTGGTGGTGGAGCCCCGCGCACAGGCCCGCGCAGGCCGTCGCGAGACCTCCGGTGATGTGCGGCGGGTACTCCCAGCCGAGCATCAGCACCTTCATCCGCGCCGCGCCCCGGTCGAAGCAGCCAGGGCGCGCGCGCGCAGGATCTCGGCCGTGCTCCAGGCCTGCGCGATCGTGCCACCGGGGCGGTGCGGCGGGTCGCCGTCGTACACCTCGCTCACGTGGTTGAGCCCGTGGCGCGTGACCTCGCCTTCGACTTCCGCGAGCAGCGCGAGCACGTGCTCGCCGTTCTTGCGCGTGAAGCCGTGCGCGCGCAGGTAAGCCTCGCAGTGAAAGCCGAGCAGCCACGGCCACACCGTGCCTTGGTGGTAGGCGCGATCCCGTTCGGCCGGTCCGCCACCGAAGCGACCCTGATAGTCCGGATCGCGCGGCCCGAGCGTGCGCAGGCCCATCGGCGTGAGGAGCTCGAGCTCGCTCTTCTGCACGACGTCGGCGCGCTGCGCGTCGGAGAGCGGCGAGTGCTCGAGCGCGGCCGCGATGAGCATGTTGGGGCGCACGCGCAGGTCCGGCGCGCCGTCCTTCCAGCGGTCGGCGAGGTAGCGGGCCTCGGGCAGCCAGAAATGCTCGAGGAAAGCGGCTCCGACGCGCTCGCGCTCGTGCCGCCAGCGCCGCGCACCCCGCGTGTCGTTCGCGCGCTTCGCCAGGTCCTCGAGGTAGGCGATCAGGAAGTACCACAGCGCGTTGAGCTCGACCGCGAGCCCTTCGCGCGGCGTGACGGCGACGCCGTCGACGACCGCGTCCATCCACGTCGTGTTGAGGCGTCCGTCGCCCGCGAACAGGAGCCCGTTCGGCTCCGTGCCGATGCCCAGGCGCGTGCCGTTCGAGTACTGCTGCGCGATCACTTCCAGCGCGGGCCGCAGGCGCCGCATCAGCAGTTCCTTGTCGCCGCCAGCGAGGTCGAACAGGCGCACGGCGCGTGCGAACCACAACGACGCGTCGACCGAGCCGTAGTGGCTCTTCGCGGGCGTCGAGCCGAAGATGTTGGGCAGGAGCCCGGCGTCGAGGAACTTGAGCGCACCTTCGAGCGCCTCACCACACTCCGCCGTGCGCCCGCGCGCGAGCAGCAGCCCCGGCAGCGAGAGGAACGTGTCGCGGCCCCACTCGGTGAACCACGGGTAGCCCGCGACGACGCCCAGCCGGCCCTCGCGCGTGCGGTAGAGGAAGTCGTCGGCGCCGAGGTCGAGCTGCGCTTTCGGGCCATTTCCGGCCGATTTTGCGCGCTTCTCGCGCTCCTTCGTCGCCTTGTCCCAGGCGCCCACGAGCGACCTGGGCAGCGTCGCGAGCGTCGCGGCGACGACGACACTCTCGCCCGGCTCGAGCCTCGCGCGGAACAGGCCCGGCGTGAAGTTGTCCTCGCGGTCGTCGTAGCCGCGCTCGCGATCGACCTTGTACTCGAGCGTGCGGTACCAGAGCGGATCCCCCTCGAACGCGCCGTCCTTCGCCGCGAGCGCGAGCGTCAGCGCCGGGAGGCCCGCGTAGGGCTGCAGCCTCAGCGTGCGCCGTGCCTCGTCGAGGTACGTGACCTCCGGATGCAGGTCGACGTTCTCGAACGTGAGCGCATCGGCCTCGCGGAACGCGACCAGCGGACGCAGGCGCAGCTCGACGGGCTCCGCGCCGCCGACGAGCTCGTAACGCACGAGCACGGTCGGCGAGCCCTTGAGCATCTGGATCGAGCGCCGGATGCGCGCGTCGCCGATCGAGTGCTCCCAGGTCGGGAACGGGCTCAGCTCGAAGCGCACCAGCGTCTTGTGGCCGTGCGGATGGAACGAGCCTGGATAGCGGGCGATCGAGAGCGGGAAGTGGCCCTCGCCGCCGGGGCCGAGCGGTTCGCTCGACAGGCTGTGGACGCTCTCTTCGAAGCGCGACAGGAACACGTGGCGCTTGTCCGTGCCGGGAAACGTCGAGACGAGCAGCCCGTGGTAGCGCCGCGTCGGGCACAGGAGCACGGTGCTCGACGCGTAGCCGCCGAGGCCGTCGGTCTCCAGCCATTCGCGCGTGAGCGCGAGGTCGAGCTCGAGCAGGCGTTCGCGTTCGAGGACAAGGAGCGGAGTTTTCACGTTGGGGGCGGCCCGGCCAAGGCGAGGCCGGAGGGGGAGGATACGCCTCGCGCGAGGCCGGGGCGAGCATCGCGAACGGGCTCCGCAAGAAGCGCGCGTGAAGGCGGCAATCGCGGGCCGGTGTGCGTAGAATCCGCCGGCCCCGGCGCTCGCCAAACCCGTGTTCGCCTACCCGCTCGGACTGCTCGCCCTGCTCGCCGTTCCCGGCGTGATCGCGCTGCATCTCTACCGCCGCCGCTTCGAGCCTCGGCAGGCGAGCGGGCTGTTCCTGTGGCACGTCGAGGACCGCCAGCCGGTCGCCGGTCGCAAGCGCGAGCCGCTGGTGCGCAGCGTGTCGTTCTGGTGCGAGCTGCTCGCGGCCCTCGCGCTCGCGCTCGCGTTCTCCGGGCCGCGCTCGTCGTGTTCGGCGAGCGAGGCCGAGCATCTGGTCGTCGTGCTCGACTCGTCGGCCTCGCTCGGCGCCGTGGTGGAAGGCCGTGAGGTGCGCGAGCGCGCTCTCGACGAGGTGAAGGAGCGCATCGACGGGCTGCCGCGAGGTTCGCGCGTCAC
>JABWBL010000023.1 GCA_013360535.1 Planctomycetaceae bacterium | reverse complement strand
TGGGCGAATTGACGCGGAAAATCGAGGGTTTCCGCGTCGGAACGCTCGATGCGTTCTTCGTCGAGCTGGCGCAGGCGCTCGCGGCGGAGGTCGGCTTGCCGCCGGACTGGCGCATCGCCGACGACGTCGATGCGGAGCGGGGACGTGATGCCGCGGTCGCGTCGGCGCTGGCCGCGCGCGAGCGCGAGGAATGGAGTGTGCTGCTGCGCGCGCTCGAGCGTGGGGACCTCGCGCGTGGGGTGCATTCGCAGCTCGCGGGCGTCGTCCGCTCTGCCTATGCGCTCTTCAAGGACAGCGCTGCGGAGGCGTGGGAGAACCCCGAACTCTCGGCCGCGCCGACGCCGGAGGAGATGGACGCCTTCGCGGAGCAAGTCGGCGCGCTCGTCGTGCCGCAGACGAAGTCGCGCACGCCTGTCGCGACGTGGGAGAAGTACAAGGCGAAGCTCGTCGCCTTCAGCTCGCAGCCGGCCTTCCGCGAGCGAGCGGAGGATCCGAAGCTTGCGCGCGAGGGGCTCGGGCTGTGTTCGAGTGGCGTCGCGAGCAACGTTCTCGCCGGAGAGGAGCGCTTCAGCTCGCACCCGATCGGGGAGGACTGGCTCGAGGCCGTGCGCTTCCTCGTGCGGCTCGTCGCGGCGAGCCAGACGCGCGTGCTGCTCGAGCACAATCGTGCGGCGCGGCGCATCTTCGAGGCCTACGACGCGCACCACGCGGCGCAGCTCGCGCAGAGTCGCCGCGTGACGTTCGATGACGTCGCTCGGGCGCTCGCGGGCCACGCGGGCGAGAAGGGCGCCGACCTGCGGCTCGAGCTCGCGCTGCGCATGGACACCAGCGTTTCGCACCTCCTGCTCGACGAATTCCAGGACACTTCACCGATCCAGTGGGCGGTGCTGCGACCGCTGGTGGAGGAGCTCGTCGCCGACGGCACCGGCGCGCGCTCGTTCCTGTGCGTCGGCGACGTCAAGCAGTCGATCTACGGCTGGCGTTCCGCGGAACCGCAGCTCCTGTCGGAACTGCCCAAGCAGCTCGGCATCACGGCCGAGCGCCTCGATCGCAGCTACCGTTCGTCGCAGGTCGTGCTCGACGGCGTCAACGCGGTCTTTGCGAACATCGGGACCTACGCGGGCTTCGCGGGCGACCACGGTGCGCTGCGGGCCGCGCAGGACCTGGGCACGGCGTTCGGGCCGCACGTGGCACACCGCGAGCTCGCCGGCGAAGTGCGCGTGCGCACGACGCTCGGCGGCGAGGACGAGCTGGCCAAGGAACTTGCGTGCATGGCGCTCGCGGTCGAGCTCGTGCGCGACGTGCGCGAGCAGGCTGGTGCCGCGAGCGTGGCGATCTTGCTGCGCCGCAACAAGTACGCGTCGTACCTGCTCGCGCGCTTGCGCGCGTCCGGGATTCCTGCGAGTGGCGAAGGTGGCAACCCGCTCACGGACTCGATCTCCGTGCAGGCGGCGCTCGCGTTGCTGCATTGGCTCGAGCATCCCGGTGACACGGTCGCGCTGCGCCATGTTGCGACGAGCGCTCTCGCGACCCCGGCCGGGATCACGGAGTCGATGGGGGCCTCGGAGGCGGCCCGCGCCCACCGACGCCTGGCGCGGCGCCTCGCCGACCTCGGGCTCGCGGGTTGGCTGGCCGAGTTCCGCCCGTCGGTCGCCGCGCACCACGGCGCCTGGGAAGTGCGGCGCTTCGGAGCGCTGGTCGAGTTCGCGCTCGGCGCCGACCGCCAAGAAACGCTCGGGAATTTCCTGCGGCGCGTGCGCAGCGAGCGCGTCGAGGACGCGAGCTCCAGCCTCGTGAAGGTGATGACGGTGCACGCCTCGAAGGGACTCGAGTTCGACTGCGTGATCCTGCCGGAGCTCGACCGGCTGTGGAGCGACAGCTCGGAGACCTTCGAGTGGCGCCGCGTCGCCGGTGATCCGCAGCGCGAGATCGAGCACGTCACGCGCTCGACGAGCTCGGAGGCCCGCGCGGTGCTCGACTACGCCGGAGTCGAGCTGCCGCGCGAGCTGCACGACGCCGCACGCGCGCGCGACATGCGCGACGAGCTTTCCGGGCTCTACGTGGCGATGACCCGCGCCCGGCATCGGCTCGAGATGGTCCTCTCTCCGGTGCTCAACAAGCGCGGCGAAGCCAATTGCAGTGCTGCAGGCCTGCTGCGCGCGGCCTTCGGGCTCGGTTTTGACGCGTTGGACCCCGCGGGCATCGTGCACGAGGTCGAAGGTGGCTCGTCGGCGTGGACCGGGCGGCTCCAGACGTTGCCGCAGGCGACTCCGCTGGAAGCTGCCGGCGCAAGCTTCGCGCTGGCGCCGGCCCTGCGGCCGCGCGAACTCGAGCGCGCGAGTCCGTCGGATCTCGAGGGCGAGCGCGAGATCGGCCTCGAAAAGCTCTTCCAGCGCGTCGCTTCGACCGCGGGACAGCGCCGTGGCACTCGCTTCCATCGTTGGCTCGAGGAGATCGAGTGGCTCGACACGTTCCAGGCGAGCGACGAGCGCCTGCGCGAGCTCGCGGCGGAGCTCGAGCTCGGCGACGACGGCCTCGAACGCGATCTGGCCGACTTCCGCACGGCGCTGGAACGCCCCCAGTTCGGCAAGCTCTTCACCTGTCCCGCCGGAACGCACGAAGTGTGGCGGGAACGCCGCTACCGCCGCGTCGTCGGGACTTCGCTGCAGTCGGGTTCCTTCGACCGCGTCGTCGTCTGGCGCGACAACGATCGAATCGTGCGTGCGCACGTGATCGACTACAAGACCAACAAGGCCGCGCGAGTCGAAGGCGGGACGCGCGAGCTCGTGGAGCATTACCGTCCGCAGCTCGAGGCCTACCGCGCGGCCGTCGCGCGCATCTGCGGCCTCGCGCCCGAGCTCGTCGAGACGAGCCTCTACTTCGTCGAGTCCGACGAGCTCGTCTCGCTCTGAAGGACGCCGCTCACACCGCCAGGTTCTCGCCGATCTCGTCCTGGCTCGCCACGAGCACGCGCACGCGCGAGGTGAGCCCGAGCTCGGCCAGCGTCGCGTGCGCGCTCTCCAGCGCGAGCTCGGGCCGGTTGTTCTTCTCCGAGAGGTGCGCGAGCACGAGCGTGTGCAGGTTCTCGCTCGCCAGCCACCGCAGCATCTGCGCGGCCTGCGCGTTCGAGAGGTGTCCAGCGTTGCCGGCGACGCGCTTCTTGAGCGCGGGCGGATACGGGCCGCTCTCGAGCATCGTGAGGTCGTGGTTGAACTCGAGCACGAGCACGTGCGCGTTCGCGAGGCCGCGCGCGGCGCGCTCGTCGGGTCGGCCGATGTCGGTCACGATCGCGGCGACGCGCCCGCTGTGCTCGACGCGATACCCGACGGTCGGATGCGCGTCGTGGGGGAGCTCGACATTGGTCACGACGAGGCCATCGACCTCCTCGCGCCCGCCGACGGGCACCGTCGACAGGTTGCGGCAGCGCCGGATCGACGCGTTGTTCATCAGGCTCTCGGCGCAGTGCAGCAACGCGCGGTGCTTGCGCGCGATCAGACCGGCCGAACGTGCGTGGTCGAGGTGTCCGTGCGTGACCCACACATGGTGCAGCCCCGGATGCGCGAGGTTCGGCGGCGGGACGCCGGCGCGCTCGAGCCGCTCTTCCAGCTCGGTGCCGGGCAGTCCGGCGTCGACGAGCAGGCGCAGCTCGCCGGCTCGCACAAGGGCGCAGTTGCCCTTGCTGCCCGAGGAGAGGATCTGGAGGTGCACGAGGGGCAGGAGTGTAGCGGGCTGTGCCGGGAGCGCGCGGGTGCTGCATCGCGAGGCGCTCGAACCTATCCTTCCGCCATGCGCTCCGTCCTTTTCCGTCGCCGCCTGTTCGTGCTTCCCGTCCTGCTCTCGTTCGCGGCCTGCGCGACGAACTCGACCGCGCCCGCCGAGGTGCGCGACGACAGCGCCGCACGCCTGAGGGCGGACGTCGCGTGGCTCGCCGACGACGCGCAGGAAGGGCGCCGCGCGGGCACGGACGCCGGGTTGCGTTCGGGCGAGTGGATCGCGCGGCAGTTCGAGAGCGTCGGCTTGCGCAAGGCCGGCAAGGACGGCTGGTTCCAGCGCTTCGACGTGCCCAAGCCGGTCGAGGTGCTCCCCGGCAGCCGCGTCGACTTCTCGAACAAGCCCGACGAGGTGACGCCGATGTTCTGCTCGACGGGCGGCGCCGTGATGGCGAGCGTCGTGTGGGCGGGCTACGGCATCGTCAACGGCGAGAAGGAGTGGAACGACTACCCCGAGCGTGTCGAGGGCAAAATCGTGCTGATCGTGCGCGGCACGCCGCCCGAGGAACGTGGTGCGCAGCCGAAGGCGGAGCCCGACGCGAGTGGCAACGTGCACGAGAGCGCGGGCTGGGGCAACTCGGGCTCGTTGTTCCTCAAGGTGATGAACGCCAAGCGCAACGGCGCCGCGGCGGTGCTCGTCGCTCCGCATCCGTCGCAGCAGGCAGAACCGCTGCCCGCCTTCGACACGAGCCGTTCGGCGCAGAGCGTGCTGCCGGCGCTCTTCGTCTCGCACGCGGTCGCGTCGCGACTGGCGCCGGGGTACGACAAGGTGATCCTCGCGCTCGACGCGGGTGAAGCTCCGCCCGCGCTGCCCAAGCTTGGGCAAGCGACGGTCGAAGCGCGCGTCGTGCGCGAGCGTGGCCCCGCGACGAACGTGCTCGGGCTGCTCGCCGGTCGCGATTCGTCGCGCTGCGTCGTCATCGGCGCGCACTACGACCACCTCGGGCATGGCGGCGAAGGTTCGCTCGACCCGCAGTCGGGCTCGCAGATCCACAACGGCGCCGACGACAACGCGAGCGGCACGGCGGTGCTGATCGAAGTCGCGCGCCAGCTCGCGAAGGGCCCGAAGCCTGACTGCGACGTGCTGTTCGCGGCGTGGTCGGGCGAGGAGCTCGGCCTGCTCGGCAGCGAGCACTGGGCGAAGGATCCGACGGTCGCGCTCGAGCGCGTCGTCGCGAACCTCAATCTCGACATGGTCGGGCGCGCGGGCAACGGCAAGCTCGCGGCGCTCGGTGCGGGGTCCGCGGAGCCCTTCGCGCCGTGGCTCGCGGAGCTGGGGCCGGCGAGCGGGCTCACGCTCGAGGTCTCGCTCTCCGGGCAAGGTGTCGGCGGCAGCGACCACCAGACCTTCCTCAAGCGCAAGATCCCCGCGGTGCACTTCTTCTCCGGCCTGCACCCTGACTACCACAAGCCCACCGACGACGTGGAGCGCTTCGAGGCGGACGGCGCGGCGAAGGTCGCGCGGCTCGTGCACGACCTCGTGCGGCGCATCGGCGAGGCCCCGCGCCTGGGCTGGGTCGAGCCGCCCGCTCCCGCGGCTTCGCAGCCCGGTCAGGCGCGCGCCGGCGGCTTCCGCGTGTGGTTCGGCAGCGTCCCCGAGTACTCGTTCGAGGGCAAGGGCGTGCTGCTCGCGGGCACTTCCCCCGGAAGTCCCGCGGAAAAGGCCGGAATGCTCGCGGGGGACGTGCTCGTGCAGGTCGGCGACATCGCGATCGAGTCCATGCAGGACTTCATGTACGCGCTGCAGACCTACAAACCCGGCGACGTCGTGCTCGCGCGCTTCCAGCGCGACGGCAAGACCGAAGAGGTGCGGCTCACGCTCACCACGCGCGAGGCGCAGTAGCGTCCGACCGCATCACTTCCACTTCGCGAGGAACAGGTTCGTCTCGCCCGCTTCGGTTCCGCCGCGGTTGGAGGCGAACACGAGCCACTCGCCGTCGGGCGAGAACATCGCGAAGCTGTCGAAGCCCTGGTAGGTCGTGATCTGCTCGAGGTTCTGGCCGTCGTCGTCGATGGCGAACAGGTCGAACTCGACCTGCTGCGGGCGCGGGTCGTGGTGGTTGGTCGAGAAGATGATGCGGCGGTCGCCGGGGAAGAAGAACGGTGCCCAGTTCGCGCCGCCGAGGTCGGTCACCTGCCGACGGTTCGAGCCGTCGACGTCGCAGGTGTAGATGTCGAGCTTGTGCGGGCGGATCTTGTTCTTGAGCAGCAGGTCGCGGTAGCGCTCGCGCGAGCCGATGCCGTCCTCGTCGAAGTGCGTGGCGCGGAACACGAGGCGCTTGCCGTCGTGGCTGAAGAAGGCGCCGCCGTCGTAGCCGAGCTCGTTCGTCACCTGCCGCAGGTCGCTGCCGTCGAGCGCGGCGGTCCACAGCTCCAGATCGCCCGAGCGCGTGCTGGTGAACACGATCCGGTCGCCCGCGGGCGACACCGTCGCTTCGGCGTCGTAACCCGGCGAGTCGGTGATGCGCCGCTCCGCGCGCGTCGCGAGGTCCTGCACGTAGATCTCGTACTCGGGGTGCAGCGACCACACGTAGCCGTCCGACATGTCGGGGCGCGCGGGGCAGGAATCCTGGCCGGACTGCGTCGAGGCGTAGATCACCTCGCGGTCGCCGGGCATGAAGTAGGAGCAGGTCGTGACGCCGACGCCGCTGGAGATCTGCACGAGGCCGAGCTCGTTCGAATCCTGGGCGTCGAGGCCCATCACGAAGATGCGGTCGCAGGTGCCGTCGACCTCGCGCTGCAGCACGAGCTTGTTGCCGTCGAAGCTCCAGTAGCCTTCGGCGTTGTTGCCGCGGCGCGTGAGCTGCCACAGGTGCGCGAAGTGCTTCTCGCCGGGCTGGATCAGCTCGTCACGCTGCGCGAGCACCGGCAGCGGAGTGCCGTCGCGGCGCGGCTTGGCGCTGCCGCCGGAACCAGTCTGGCAGGCGGCGAGGGAGGCGAGGGAAACGAGGGCGAGGAGGGGGATGCGGGCGCTCATGGCGCCCGAGAGCATGGGGCCGCGCTCGCGCTTCGTCCACCACCTGCCGGGGTCGATCAGGGGCTGCGCCGCGGCGGAACCGGGTCGTGGCCGCCCTCGCAGAACGGGTGGCAGCGCGCGATGCGCTTGAGCGCGAGCCAAGGCCCGACGAGCGGGCCGTGCAGCTCGAAGGCCTCGATCGCGTACTGGCTGCAGGTCGGCGAGAAGCGGCACATCGGCGGCTTCAGCGGCGACAGGAAACGCCGGTAAAAACGCACGGGGAGCGCGAGCAGGCGACCGAGCGCGCTCATGCGCCATCCTTGGGAGCCGCAACCTTCGCCCTTTGCCGTTCGGCGGCCTTGCGCGCGAGCCGCACGAGCTCGGCGCGCAGCGACACCATCTCGGGCTCGAGCTTCGGCTTCCCCGGGATCAGCACGAGGTCGTAGCCCGCGGGCAGGCGCTGCTGCTCCAGCCGGAACGCCTCGCGGAACATGCGTCGCACGCGGTTGCGCTGCGCGGCTCCCTTCCAGATCGCCTTGCCGACCGAGAGCCCCAGCCGAGCGTGCTCGAGCCCGTTCGGCGCCGCCACGACCACCAGCTGGTCGCCGCGCGCGCGCGCGCCGTTCGCGTAGGCCCGCTGGAAGTCGCCCTTGCGCACCATCCGCTGGTGGCGCTGGAAACGCAGGCGCGGGATCGGCTCGCTCACGGCGACATCCTAGCCGCCGCTGCGCCGGTTCTCGCCTTCCGGCCGGGCGCGTGGCCCGACCGGAAGGCGGAGCGTTCGCGAGCGCTACTTCGGCGCGGGCTCGGACATGCAGGCCTGCATCGCCTGCATCATCTCGTCCGGCGTCATGTCCTTGATGTGCGTCGCGAAGGCCCACTGGTGGCCGAAGGGATCGCTGACCAGGCCGTAGCGGTCACCCCAGAACATGTCCATCGCGGGCATCACGACCGTCGCGCCGGCCTTGACCGCGCGCTCCATCGCTGCATCGCAGTCGGCGACGTAGCGGTGAATCGTGACCGAGGCGCCGCCGAGCGCGAGCGGGTTGCGCTCCTTGCCGCCGCAGTACTCGGGGAAGTCGTCGGCGAGGAACACCATGCGGCCGTCGAGCTGGATCTCGGCGTGCATCAAGCGTCCATCGGGGCCGGCCATGCGGCAGACCTCGGTGGCGCCGAAGGCCTTGATGTAGAAGTCGAGCGCGGCGGCCGCGTTCTTGCAGCACAGGTGCGGGATCGGGCCTTCGAGCCCGGTGGGGATCTTCTGGACGGGAGTGCTCACGGTGGACCTCGTTGGATCGAAGGAAGCGGGGGAGTTCGAGCGCGTGAGCGTAGGCGAGTTGGCCGAAATGGGAACCCTGCGGGGCGAGCGATCGCGGCTGGGCTCGGAGGAACGGCGGGGGAAAGGTTCGCGGATTCCGGCGAGCGTCCGGCGGTGCCGGTAAGGATCTCGCAAGCGCGGGCGGGAGGCGCTCCGGTAGGCTCGGAGGACGATGGGACCCAAGTTCGACTGGCCGCGCAGGAACTGGTTCGCGCTCGTGCTGGCCGTGGCGCTCGCGGTCGCCGCGCGGGCGCAGTCGCGTGGCGTCGAGCGCCAGGTCCTGCTCGTGCCGCTCCCGTCGAGCGCGTCGTGGCAGGATCTCGCATTTCTCGCGGCGGTCCCGGCGGCGCGCGCGAGCGGTGCGCCCGTGCTCTCGTTCGATCCCGAAGCTCCGCTCGCGCCCGAGACGCGCGATTTCCTCGCGCGGTACTCGGCGAAGCGTGTCCTGTGGATCGGCGAGAAGATGCAGGCCGAATCGGCGGGGGAGTCGCTCGCCGCGAGCTCGGCGGAAGCGGCGGCTTGTGCGCTGGCGGAGCGCTTCTTCGCTGGCAGCGCGACGGCCGTGGCGAGTGCGGAGTCGGACTATGAGTCGGCTCTGGTGGCGGCGGTGCTCGCGGCACGCCTGCGCGCGCCGCTCGTCTATTGCGGAGAGAGCGAAGTCGCGGAGCCGACTCGGGCGACGCTCGCGAAGCTCGGAGTGAAGCGGCTCGTGCTCGTCGGAGCGTGCGCGGAGAGCGTGAAGGGGGTCGGGGTGCGCGAGGTCGTGCGCCTGAAGACCGCGCACGAGGTCGCACGTTGGATGGAGCAGCACGACCTGGCCGTCGAGTACCTCGCGGTCGCTGCGCCACGTGATCGAGAGGCTGGGCACGTGCGCAAGCTGTCGCTCGCGGCGGCGGTGCTCGCGGCCGGGCGCGACGGTGCCGTGCTGCCGGTGTCCACGCGTGCCGGAGCCGCGCCGGACGTCGCGGCCGTGCGAGCCGAACTGGCCGAAATCCGCGGGAAATTGGGGCCGAAGCTCGAATACCTGTGCCTCGTGGCGTTCCCTGACGCGTTGCCGATGATCTCCGCGCCGCTCGGGCAGGGGATCGACGACGATCCGGTGTCCGATCTCGAGTACGCGAACACCGACGCCGACCCGTTCATCGAGCTCGCCTTCGGGCGTTTCGTCGCCGAGAGCCCGCACGCGGGCACGCTGCTGGCGGCGCGCAGCCTCGCCTACGAGGCACTGCTCGCGCCCGAGCTCGCGAGCGCCGTCGGCATGGCCGAGTGGGAGCAGGTCTGCGGCCCCGTGTTCCGGAACGTCGGCTTCGCCGAGCCCGTGCACCACGCGAGCGACAAGCCGCTCGAGAGCGGCTCGCCGCTGACACGCGTCGCCGCGCTCGTCCACAACGCGCACTCGTCGTGGATGCAGCTGGGTTCGACGTACCTGCACGATTCCGCCGTGCTCGTCGCGCCCTGCATCGTCGAGACCGGCGGCTGCAGCCCGGCCTCGCTCGACCAGGATCCCGAGCACCGCTCCGTCGCGCTGCGGCTCCTGCGCAACGGCGCGGTCGCGTTCGTCGGCGACGTGCGGCGCACTGTCGCGCAGCACGAGCTGTACCGCAGCGAGTTCTGGAACGCGGTCCTCGCGGGCGAGAGCCTCGGTTCCGCCCATCGCTCCGCGCTCAACCGCATGACGGTCAGCGCGCTCTCGCGCGATGAGCTCGCCGGCGGCATGCACCAGTACCAGCTGCACAACGTCGCGCTCTACGGCGACCCGGCATTGCGCCTGAAATTGCCGGGAAAAGCGCGCAAGGAGGCGGCGGCGGCCGAGCTGCGCGGAAGCGAGATCGTCGTCAGCGGTCCCGAGCAATGGACGCGTGTCGAGCAGCACATCCCGACCGACTGGAGGTACGTCGCGTCGCCGAAGCTGTACGGCTACCGCGCGCCCGGTGTCGGAGTCGAGTGCCGTTGGGACGGCGAGCACGGCCGCAACGCCGAGGAACTCGTGTTCACGGCGGAAGTGCGCACGAAGAGGGCTGTCACGGGTCTCGAAGCCATCGATCCCTTGGCGGCGCCGCTGGGTTGGGACGGTCGGCACTTCGTCGACGAACACGCCGACGGCTCGCGCTCGATCTTCTTCCGCGTGCGGATGCTCGACCACGTTCCGGAAAGCGGCGAGATCCGGGCGCAGCTCGACAGGCTCAAGCTGCGCCTGAAGTGAGCGCGTCGCTCAGCGCCGCTTCGGCCTGACCTCGACCTGCACACGCGTCGGCGCTCCGGGTTGCACTTCGATCACCGAACTCGAGAGTTCCAGCTCCGGCTCGCCGAGGCGCAACTCCCATCGCCCGGCGAGCAGCGCCGGCACGGTTGCCTTGCCGTTCTCGTTGTGGAGCGCGATGTCGCGGGCATCCGGACGCCTGAGGAACAGATGGAGGCGCCCGAGGTCTTCTTGCGCAAGGCCGATCAGCTCGAGGTCGAGCGAGCCGCTTGGCGCGAGCGCGATGTCGCCGAGATCCGTGCGTTCTCCCGGGCGCAGCTCGAACTGGGAGGTCTCCACCACGTTTGCGCCATGGCGCGTGACATCGAGCTTGTAGGTGCCGGGGAAGGCGCTCCCACGAAACTGGCCGGATTCCGCGTCGTAGTCGAGGAAATGGCCTTCGTTCTGTCCGACGAGCCACAGCGTCAGTTCGATCCCCACGAGCAGGTCGGGCGAGCTCGCGACGATCCTTCCCGTGAGCTCGCTCTCGCTGGAGCTGTCTGGAACGACGAGCTCGAGCCCGGTCGATCCGGGAGCGACCTTCGGAACGACGAGTCGCGGCGCCGAGAGTTGCGGCGTGCGCACGGAGAGGTCATGGGAACCCGGTCCGAGATTGGCGAGCACGAAGCGTCCTTCGGCATCCGCGAAGGCGCTGCGTGGATACCACTGGTTCAGCATGTCCGAAGGGCGCGAGCCCACGTACCAGCCGGCGAGCGGACGGCCCAGCTCGTCGACGATCTTGCCCGAGATCAACTGCCCCGGGTCGAGCCGAACTTCGCAGCGGGTCGTCTCGCCGGCTCGGCAGGCGACGTTGGCTCGAGCGCGTCCCAAGTCCGCGCGCTTGGGATGGGAGGCGTTGATCTCGCGGGTTCCGGGCGCGACCCACTCGAGCACGAACCAGCCGTCGTCGTCCGTGGTGTCCCTCGGCGCCGGAAACTTGTCGTTCACGAACCAGCCACCTTGTTGTTCGACAGACTGCACGATCGAGGCTCCGGCGACGGGTGCGCCGCTGGCATCGAGAACTCGACCTTCGATGCGCGCCGCGGCTTCGAGCTGGATCACCAGGTCCTCGGTGGCCTCTGCGATCGTCACCTTCCCGGACCAGCGTGCGAATCCAGGCGCGAAGCAATGCACGGGCTGGGTGCCGGTCGGCAGCGCGTCCGCGATCTCGAAGCGACCGTCAGCCGCGCTCGTTGTCTTCATCGGGCTTGGTGCCCTCGCGTCGCCGCCGAACGGACTGGGCACGTTGTGGCCCCCGTCGGGTCCCGCAAGAACGTGAGCTCCCGCACACGGGGTCCCGTCCGGCTTGAGCACGCGCCCGGCAAGCTTTCCGGAGCCACGCTTCAGCCGGAACTCGGCTTGGCGAACGCTGGATTGGGCGCCGAGATCCCCGACCTGCACATGCGGAGACGGGAGGAAACCCGGGGCGCGCGCGCCGATCTCGGAGTCGAGGGAGATGTCGCGGAGCCGGAACTCGCCGGCGGCGTCGGTCCGTGTGGCGACGGCGATCTCCGAGGTCCAGATCTGGCGGAGCTCCAGCACGATTCCAGCGCCGCCGAGAGGCTGCCCCCGCTCGTCGAGCACTCGACCGTGCACCTGCTCGCCGCGCTCGAGCGTGATCGTCTTGCGCAGCACCTCGTTCTCCGGCATTTCGAGCCAGAAAGTCTCGCGCAGGTCCACGGTCAGCCGGTTGCGGCCGAGCGCGAGCACATCGAGCACCAGCAGGCCCGATTCGTCCGTCACCGCTCGCGCACGCTGCGCGGGCGTGCCTCGCGCTCGCGCGAGATCCATCGTGGCCCCGATGCCAGCCGCCGGAGTCCCATCCGACCAAAGGAGCGTGATCTCGGCGCGGCCGACGGTCGGAGTTTCGCTTGCGTGGGCGTGTCCGGCAGCGAGTTCCTCGCGCTGCGCGAGCGTTTCGGCGGAGAGCGGAGTGGCGGGCCTGGGCGGCTCCGCTCGAGCAGGTTCCTCGAACGAAGCCGCGATCGACGAGTCGGGTCTGGCCGTCGTGAGGCGCCGAAAACCAAACCAGCTCACGAGCGCGAGCAGCAGCAACGCTGCCACGACGAACGCCTTCTTCATGACGAGTCCTCCGAACAGCGTGGCGATGAGCGAACCCGTGGTGGGGGCGGTCGACAGGGGAACGAGCGGAGCGAGCGCGAGGCGCCAGGATTTGCCGTCGCCTCCGTCGCGCGCGTCGAGGCGTTCGCGCAGCGCCGCGAGCGCGCGCGTCTGGCGCGTCTTCACCGTCTTGAGCGGCGCACCGACTCGTTGCGCAATCTCCGTCGGCGTCAGGCCCTCGTAATAGCGCAGGTACAGCACCGTGCGCTGCTCCTCGGGCAGCGACAGCACGAGCTCGAAGAGCCGCTTCTGCTGCTCGAGACGTTCCAGCGCGAGCTCACCTGCGTCGAGGGCCTCGGGGCGCGCGGCGCGCCGTTCGTGTTCGTCGCGGCGACTCCGACTGCGGGACGCGTTCAACGCCAGGTTGCGCGCCACGACACTCAGCCAACCGCGCAGCGACGTCGAGCGCTGCGGCGCATGTTCGAGCGCTCGCACGTACGTCTCCTGCACGAGGTCGTCGGCGTCGTGGGGGAGCGTGACCAGCTCCGACGCGAGGCGGCGCAGGAACCCTGCTTCGGCAAGCAGCTCGGCGGCGTCGGGGCGCGGATCGGGAGTGGAAGCCATCGGCGTGGTACCGATGCTAGGCACACCGCCCGCGGCGCGCAGTCCTCAGAAATGCCCGAAAATCGCTCCCGAATCGCGCTTTCAGGTCAACGTGAGCCGGAACGAGGCGCGCGCGACCTCGCCGCCGTTGGCCTGCACCGTCACCGGATGTTCCCCGGCGTAGTAGCGGCGCGTCGAGATCGGCTTGAGCGAATGGCGTCGGGTCAACGTGCGCACCTCGCCGGGGCCAAGCTCGAGCTTCCAGCCCTTGAAGACCTTGGGGCTCGTCGAACCGTCGGCCTTGACGTGGTGCACGGAGTAGTCGACCACGAGCGCCTGCGCCTTCTTCGCCGTCGAGCGCAGCTCGAGCGTGAGCGTGACTTCGCCACCGACCTTCGCCTTCGCCGGCGCGAGCGCGAGCTTCGCCGTGCCCGCGAACGACTTGGCCAAACCAAACGCCGCGAGGGTGCGCTTGTGGCCCTTCTTCACGAGCGTGCGGCTCGCGTGGCGCAGCAGCGCGCGCCGTTCGTCGCTCGCGTCCGGCAGGTGGCGCTCGATCCACTCCGCGACGAGGTCGGGGTGATCCTTCGCGATGTCGTTCAGGTGGTTCGCCACGCTGCGGCGCACGTACTCGCTCTCGTCGTCCTGCAGCGCACGCAACAGTGGCAGCGTCGGGCTCGGATCGGCGATCAGGGCCTTGAGCTGCAGTCCCCACGGCAGGCGCGGGCGGCTGCCTTCGCTCACGAGGCGCCGCACGTGCAGGCTCGGGTCCTTCGTCCAGCGTTCGAGCGTGCGGAAGCCGAGCGCGGGATGCTTCGCGAGGAACGGGCGGATCGCGAATTCGGCACTGAAGCGCTGCGTGAGCGCGTGGAGCGTGCGCAACCCACGTTCGGGTTCGTCGAGGCCGCGGCGCGCGACGAACTCGCCCGCGGACCACAGGATCCAACCCGCGAGTCCTTCGGCGTGCACCGCCTTCGTGCCCGCGAGCTCGCCGACGCGTTCGCTCTCGTAAGCGGGAGCCAGCGCGGCCTCGAGCACGCTCGCCGCGCGCTCGAACTCCTGCGGCAGCGTCTCTTCGAGTGCGCTCGCGACCTGCATCGCGCGCGCCTTCATCTCGAGCTGGTCGAGTCCCGTAGTGGCGAGAGTGACGAAACGCTTCGAGTCGAACTTCGGATCGTGCCGTGCAAGGTGCTTCGCCGCGACCCGGACGAGGTCCGCGCTGAACAGGTTCTTGAAGGGCTCGGCCATGCGGCGGGAGCGTAGCGACGGGCCCGCGAAAAGGCCCGCAGCGGCCGCGAACGGCACGCTCTGGAGTTCCGCGTTCGCGCTTCGCATGCTCTCTCGCGATGGAGTTCGTCCGGCACGCAAACTGGATCGACGGACGCTGGTGCGAGGCGGCCCGCGGCGCGGAGTTCGAGGTCGGCGAGCGCACCGGCGGCAGCGAACGCTGGGCGCGCTCCGGGCCGGACGATGCGGAGCGGGCGCTGCGTTCTTGCGCGATCTCCGCCGCGCGCTGGAGCTCGCTCTCGCGCGCCGATCGGCTGCTGCAGCTGCGCCGCGTGCACGCCGAGCTCGAAGCCTCGCCTCTGGCGGACTTGCTCGCTCCGGATCTCGGCCTCGAAGCCCACGAATTGCGCGAGCGGCTCGACGACGAGCTGTTCCGCTGTGTCGAATCCTTCGAGCTCTTCAGCGAGGGCCCCGAACAACGCGGCGTCGGCGTCTTCTGCGCGCACTGGAGCGAATTTCCCGGCGCGCTGCTCATGCGCATGGCGACGCAGCTCGCTTCAGGCCGCGCGCTGCTCTTGCGTTCCGACCGGCGGCTGCCGCGTGCGGCCGAGTTGGTCGTGCGCGCCTTCGAGCGTGCCGACGTCGCGCCTGCGCCGGATGCGCTGCCCGCGCTGGCGCGAGATCTCCGGCAACTACCCGGGCATCGCGAACGAGCTCTCGTGGCTGATGGGGCTCGAGCGCCCGTTCGACCTCGGTCGCGTCGTGTTCTGGCACGGCGCCGCGGGCACGGGCAAGAGCTGGGCGGTGCGCGCGCTCCTGCGCGAGTGGCGCTCGATGCAGCTCGAGCTCGTCAGCGATCCGGCGGCGTTCCTCGCGTCGCCCGAGCTCGCGCACGAGCTCCTGTGCAACCCGCCGTTCCGGCCCGGCGACGGCTC
>JABWBL010000529.1 GCA_013360535.1 Planctomycetaceae bacterium | reverse complement strand
GTCCGCTACAACGGCGTCGCCATTCCCGATGGCAGCGTTTTCCGGTTCAGGACCGATCAGGCGGTGAGCGGACGGGCCTACCGCCGGGGCGAGCCCATCAGCGCGCGGCCGCCGTCAAAGTTCCACTACCTCAAGCTGTTCTACCGCCGTAACCGCGCGCTGGCCAACACCGTGACGGCCGCAGCCGTGATCATCATCCTCGCCACAGCCGGCTTCATTTACACGCTGGAGCAACGCCGCCTTGAGGCTGAAAGCGCGCGCGACGCGCAGGCCCTCGGCCGCGACTTCGAGCAGCGTCTCGAAGGACAGCTCGCCCTTGCGGTTGTTGTGCGCGCCGCCGATCGACACGGTGATGCGCGTCGGGCGGCCGTCGCACTCGAACGAGATCGCGCGCATGCCCGCGAGGATGCGCTTGGCCATCGCGGCCGAGCCCTCGGCCGGCGTGTGCGGCACGAGCAGGGCGATCGAGTCGTCGAGCAGGCAGCCCAGCGAGTCGGACTCGCGCGTCGACGTGCGCAGCACGCCCACCAGCGCCGCTTCGACCTGGTCGCGCAGCTCCGAGCCGTAGAGGTCCTGCAGCTGCGACAGGCGGTCGACGCCGACGAGCAACAGGACCAGCGGGTAGCCGTAGCGCTGCGCGCGGTCGAACTCGACGCGCATCAGGTGCTGGATCTGGGCCGGCGTGAAGAGGTCCTTCAACGATCCGCGGAAGCTGGCGCTGGATCGGAAACTCATCGCCGGAGAGGTCCTGTCAGGGTGGCTTTGTCGGACAAGGTGCGCACGTCCTGGGGGCGCGAGAGCCTAGCGCCCGCCGCCACCGAAGTCATGCCCTGCGGCTATCGACGGGCCGTCCCGACGCTCTTGAGGCAGCCGTCGGCGCCTCAGCCCATGCCGTCGACCTCGACGCCCGTGGTGAGCTCGAGCACCTGCTCGAACTGCGCCGCCGTGATGCCGAGGGCCTTCTGGGCGAGCACGCCCAGCTTGGCGGTGGCGGTCGCGAACGTGTCGCTGCCCGCGCGGTAGCCGATCTGGTCGGCGATCGCGATCACGCCGACGTGCGGGTACTCGAGCACGGCCGAGGACGGCCCGTGGTGGAACTCGATCGCCTGCGCGACCTTGTCGGGCAGCTGCCACTGGCTCGCGAGCAGCGTGCCGACGTCGATGTGCGTGAAGCCGAGGACCTGCTCCTCCGCCGCGTGCAGGGTCGAGCCCGTGCGCCGCGCGATGCGCATGCACTCGAGGTACTCCTCGGTCATGCCTTCGAGGATCACGACCTTGCCGATGTCGTGCAGCAGGCCGCAGGCGTAGAAGTCGTCGGGCTGCATGCCGGTGCGCGCGGCGGCGTGCTTTCCGAGCGCCTGCGCGAGCTTCGCGACCAGCGTCAGGTGCTTCCACAGCTCGGCGAGGTCGAAGTCGGGCACCGAGCGCAGGTGCTCGTAGTGCTTCAGGATCGACGTCTGCATCGCGACGTTGCGCAGCGCGCGCGCGCCGATCACGGTGACCGCCTGCTCGGCGCTCGTCACCTGCTCGTTCAGGCCGTAGTACCCCGAGTTGGCGAGGCGCAGCACGCGCGCCGTCACCGCGGGGTCCTGCGAGGCCACGCGCCCCAGGTCGGCGACGCCGAACGACGGGTCGTCGATCATCGTGTTGACCTTCATCACGATGTCCGGCAGCGAAGGCAGCGTCAGCCTGTCGCCGAAGGTCTGGAGAGCTTCCCGGCGTCCCATGTGGGCAGGTCTTTCGGAGCCCGGCCCGCAGAACCTTCAGCCCGAGTCCCGGATTCCCGCCCCCACCGCCGTCATTCGTAGCGCAGCCATTTCCACATCTCGGCCGGCGTGGCGGGCTTGCCCGAGAGCAGGATCCCGACCCGGAAGATGCGCGCGGCGGCCCAGACCATGGCCACGACCCCGCCAAAGCCCACCAGCGACGTCGCCACGATCTCCCACCCCGGCACGGACTCGACCGACGTGACACGCAGGATCATCGCGAAGGGCGTCATCGGCGGGATGAACGAGATCACGCGCGCGAACAGGCTGTCGGGGTTCTCGGAGACGAAGAACCACGAGAAGAGCGGCAGCATGAACACGATCGTAACGGGCCCGAGCAGGGTCTGCGCGTCGCGCAGCTCGCTCACGGCCGCGCCGACCGCGGTCATGGTCGCCGCGACCATCAGGAACGCCATCACGAAGTACACGCCGAGGTAGGCGAGCTTTTCCGGCGGCACGAGGTGCGCGTAGCCGAGGCTGGTCGCCGTCGTCAGGCCGACGCCGCCGTACATCGCGAGCATCACGAGCCCGACCGCGCACTGGCCGACGATCTTGCCGGTGAGCAGCTCGAGCGGGCTGACCGCCGACAGCAGCACCTCGATCACGCGGTTGGACTTCTCCTCGATCGTCGACGTGAGCAGGTAGTTCCCGGTGACCCACACGCTGCTCCACAGGAGCAGCATGAACGCGAGCGGAACGAACAGCTTCGCGATCTGGTCCTCGCGCACGTCCTCGCCGGCTTTCGTCAGCGTGGTCGAGATCGCGGTCGGCTTGGCGAGCGTCGCGCGCGCGCGCTCGACCTCGAGCCCCTCGCGCGCCGCGCGCGCGGCCACCGCCGCCCGCTGCAGGGCATCGGTCAGTTCCTCGACCTGCTGGCGCGTCAGGCCTTCGCGCAGGAAGAGGTCGAAACGATTCGCCTCGCGCTCGAGCGAGAGCAGCCCGGGCTCGATCACGGCGAGGCCGAGCAGCTCGCCATCGCGCACACGCGCCTTGAGCGCCTCGAACTGGCCGTCGTCCGCGTCCACCTCGAGCTGCACGTCGGGCAAGGGGGTCTCGAGCGCGCGCTCGAGCTGGCCCTGCATCACGTCGCGCAGCTGCGGCGGCAGCGTG
>JABWBL010000528.1 GCA_013360535.1 Planctomycetaceae bacterium | reverse complement strand
CGCGCAGCCGCCGCCGCTCGAGCCCGCGCCCTCGGTCGAATCGGAGGCGCTCTCGATCGACAGCGCCGAGGCCTCGCGCTTCAACGCGCTGCCGCCGCGCCACAAGGTCGAGGCCTGGCTCGCGGTGATGTGCAAGGCTGGCGCGAGCGACCTGATCCTGCGCGCCGGGGGGCGTCCTTCGACGCGCATCGACGGCCGCATCGGCTTCCTTCCCGGACGCGTGCCCAACGCCGGAGCGCTGCTCGAGGTGCTCGAGGGCGTGATGGGTTCGGAGCGCATGGAGCAGTGGCGCAAGTCCGGCTCGGCCGACGCCGCGCTGCAGCTCGACGGGCTCGGCCGCTTCCGCCTCAATGCCTACAAGCAGATGGGCGAGCCGGCGGTGGTCGTGCGCCGCATCTCGGAGGACGCGCCCGAGCTCGAGAAGCTCGAGCTGCCGACGGCGGACCTCGCCAAGATCGCGCAGCGCAAGCGCGGCCTCGTGCTCGTCACCGGCATCGCCGGCTCGGGCAAGTCGACGACGCTCGCGGCGATGATCGAGATGATGAACCGCACGCTCGACCGCCACGTGATCACGCTGGAGGACCCGATCGAGGTGCTCTTCAGCGAGAAGCGCTGCGTCATCAGCCAGCGCGAGGTCGGCATCGACTGCTCGAGCTTCCACGACGGCCTGCGCCACGCGCTGCGCCAGAGTCCCGACGTGATCCAGATCGGCGAGATGCGCGACCGCGAGACGGTCGGCGCCGCGCTCGACGCCGCCGAGACCGGCCACCTCGTGATGAGCACGCTGCACACGGTCAACGCCGCGCAGACCATCGACCGCATCCTCGGGTTCTTCCCGGCGGAGCAGCACTCGCAGGTGCGCACGCGGCTCTCCGACAACCTCGCCTGCGTGCTGTCGCAGCGCCTGATCCCGCGCGCGGTCGGCAAGGGCATGGTCCCGGCCTTCGAGCTGCTCGTGCAGACGCCGCGCGTGCGCGAACTGATCGAGAAGGGCGAGACGGGCGAGTTGATGCGCACGATCGAGCAGGGGGCGACCCCCGGCCTGATCAGCTTCAACCAGTCGCTGCGGCGGCTCGTGCAGGCGAGCCTGGTCGAGCTCAAGGACGCGCTGGCGGCGAGCGATCGCCCCGAGGAACTGGTGCTCGCGCTGCGCGGCATCACGTCGAGCTCGGGCCGCAACCGCGGCGAGGGCTGAGCCCCCGGTCTTTCCCGGAAAGGGCGGAAGAAGGGCGGCCTTCGCTCGTCCGCCCCTCCAGCGCCCCCCGGGACCCGCCGTCCCGGGCCCGCGAGCGGCTTGGAACCCCCGCGCCGCCGCGGGTAGCATGCGCCCGACGCCATGAACACCGCCCAACAGAAGCTGGTCGTCTGGACCATCACCGGCCTGCTCGGGGCCGGCCTCGCCGGTTACCTGGCGCTCTCGCTCCCGCAGTTCAACTCGTGGAAGCAGACCGTGCCGAAGGAGCGCATGGCCACGACGCTGCAGCGCGTGCCCGATGTCGGCGACAAGCGCGAGGACATGCTCGCCTCGGCGCTCGTCGAGCGCGGCCTGAAGAGCCTCGACTGGACGGGCAAGCCGCCGCCGGAGAAGCCGGTCGAGGAAGTCAAGCCCAACGACAACACGGGGCCCGTGCGCGAGCTCGTCCGCGACCTGATCCAGATCCGCGCGATTCGGTACGACGCCGCAGTGCCCGCGCAGAGCGAGGTGCTGCTCAAGTACCGCTCGACGGCGATGATCGTCGCGCCGGGGAATACCGACGGCACGTTCCTGAAGCGCGCCGGCGACCGCCTCGAGGGGCGCCTGAACCAGATCGAGATCTCGGCCGTCTACCCCGGCTCGGTCGAGTTCAACTTCATCAACGAGCCCAAGCGCGACCGGGAGCTCGTCGCGCCCGCGCCGTTCTCGCTCTCGCGCTTCTACGCCGTGGTCGAGCCGGGTGCGACGCCCGTCTCGCGCGTTCCGGCCGATGTGCTTCGCAACATCGACCGCCGTCCCGACGCGCCGCCGGACGCGCAGACGGTGCAGATCAGCCCGAGCAAGTTCCGCATCGGCACCGAGGACGCGGCCGAGATCAACGACAACTACGCGGAGATCCTCACCAGCGAGGTCTCGATGGACCGCCACCGCGATCCCAAGACGCGCCGCTTCGACGGCATCGAGATCAAGAACGTCAAGCCCGGCTCGATCGCCGCGCGCCACGGCGTGCAGGACGGGGACGTGATCAAGTCGATCAACGGCAACCCGGTCTCGAGCAAGGAAGAAGCGATCGTGTTCGTGAAGAACAACAAGGACAAGTACGACGTCTGGGAAGTCGAGATCTGGAACAAGGGCCAGACCCGCGTCGTCACGTACTATCCGCCCAAGAAGAAGTGAGCCTCGCGCTCGTCACGCTCGACCTCGGCAATTCGGGGCTCAAGCTGCGCAGTTGGAGCGAGCGCGAGGGCTCGCAAGCGCGCTTTGCGTTGCAGCTTGGGATCGACGTGCCGATCGAGCGCCTGCGCGAGCCGGGCGCCGCGCAGCGGGCGGAATTGCGCGAGGAATTGGCGCGTCTTGCGGGCCAGCGGGCCGGACTGTCGTCGGTCGCGAGCGCGGAGGTCACGCGCGATCTGGTCGAGCTCGCCCAGAGCGCGGGACTGCAGCTCGAGCCGGAGCTCGACTGCGGGCTCGCGAACCTCACCCGCACGCCGCAGTCCGTCGGCAAGGATCGCCTGTTCGCCGCACGCGGTGCGGTCGAGCTCGTCGGGAGTTCCTGTCTCGTGCTCGACGCGGGCACCGCGCTCACGGTCGACGCGGTCGTCGTGCCGCACGGCGCCGTCGCGCAGCCGCAGTTCCTCGGTGGTGCCATCGCGCCGGGTCCACGCCTCGCCGCGCGCGCATTGCAC